>JAHDDB010000021.1:20086-22443 GCA_020629575.1 Caedibacter sp.
TGTGGCGCGCACACTTACCCGTATATTGAAAACAAATCAAAATCAGCGCAAATTGAACATGAAGCAACGACATCAAAGATTTCGGATGAGCAGCTTTTTTATTGCCGACAACGAGGCATGTCAGAAGAAGATGCAGTAGCGATGATAGTGAATGGTTTTTGTAAAGATGTCTTTAAAAAGCTACCCCTTGAGTTTGCGGTTGAAGCACAAAAATTGATGGAAGTTAGTTTAGAAGGTGCAATAGGCTAGCGTAAAGATAAAAGTAAATGTAAAAAAGAAAAAGAAAAAGCGAAGTAACGATATGTTGTTAGAGATTAAAAATTTACATGCCAAGGTTGAAGATAAAGTACTACTAAAAGGGATTAATCTTGAGATTAAACCAGGTGAAGTACATGCGATTATGGGACCAAATGGTGCCGGTAAAAGTACATTGGGTAATGTGCTTTCAGGTAAACCAGGTTATGAAGTGACTGAAGGCGAAGTGATATTAAATGGTCAGAATATCTTTGATTTGGATGCGTCAGAGCGCGCACATGCTGGGATGTTTCTCAGTTTTCAATATCCGGTTGAGATCCCAGGTGTTAGTAACACACAGTTTCTAAAAACAGCCGTCAATAGTACACGTAAAGCCAAGGGGCAAAGCGAGCTTGATGCAATGAGCTTTATGAAGAAACTGCGTGCGAATATGGATATCCTTGAAATGGATCAAAAATATATGAAGCGCGGTGTTAATGAGGGCTTCTCCGGTGGCGAGAAAAAGCGTAATGAGATGCTGCAAATGATGATGCTTGAGCCTAAAGTATGTATTTTAGATGAGACGGATTCAGGTCTTGATATCGATGCGTTGCAAGTGGTATCAAAGGGCGCGAATCATATGCGTAATGGTGAGCGTGGCTTTATTGTGATTACACATTATCAGCGTTTATTAAACTATATCGCGCCTGATTTTGTCCATGTTTTGGCAGATGGCAAAATTGTTAAATCAGGTGGTCGAGAGTTAGCTCTTGAGCTTGAAGATAAAGGTTATGCTTGGATTAATGACTAAGGAGCACACTATGCTGCAATTAGAACAGCCGATTGCTAAGCTTAATCTGACAGATGAGGCGATTAAACAACGTGAAAATGCATGGCAAGCATTTGTTGATCAAGGTTTTCCAAATAAAAAAAATGAGCAGTGGCGTTACACTGATTTAACTGCTTTGTATCGAAAGTACGATATTGCCCAAGTTAAGCTTGGAGTTAATACAAATATTGACGAAACATTGTCAATGATTAACCTAAATACGGATATGTATAATATCGTTTTTGTTGATGGACAACTTGCGCATGTTGATGACATTGATGGTGTGATCATTAATGATAGTTTGTCACGACAACCTCAGCGTGAGAGTAGTGATGCGCTGTCTAATCTAAACATTGCCTCGTATTTAGGCGGGGTCACGATTCAGGTTAAGAAAAATACGCGTTTGACAAAGCCTATTATCATGACGTATTTGCATACTGATAATAGTCAGAAGATGTTGGTTAATTATCAGCATACCTTGGTGATTGATGAATATGCGGAGTGTATGATTTGTGAGAACTTTATCGCATTAAGCGACACCTACTCAGCAGCCAATATCTGTAGCAATGTCGATCTTAAAGAGGGTGCAAAGTGCTGCTATGACGCCTTGGCAAACACAAGCTTTGAAGCATTATTGGTGACGCATAAACTAAAACTTTCAATAGCCAAAAATGCCTATTATGAAACATTTCAAATGGCGGCTTATGCCTCACTCAAACGTATTGAGTTTGATGTGGATTTGCAAAATGAAGGTGCTGTTTTTAATGCAAAAGGTATTTACGCTTTAACACATAATGCAAAAGTTGATTATTATATTAATGTCAAACATAATGCATCCAATACGCAAAGTGATGTTGCATTTCGTGGTGTCGTTGGTGGTAAGGCATCGGCAACCTTTAATGCGAAAGCATATGTTGCTGAAGGATTAAATAGCATCAAAGCGCTACAAAATAATCGTAATATTCAGCTAACGAATACTGCGGAGATTAACACCAAGCCTGAGCTTGAGATTTATTCTGATGATGTCGTTTGTAGTCATGGGGCAACGATTGGTCAGCTTGATCAGCAGGCGTTATTCTATTTGCAATCACGCGGCATTAACAAAGATCAGGCAACGAGTTTACTTATTGAAGGCTTTGTCAAAGAGCTGATTACTTTACTTGATCGTGATGAATCCACAATTGAAAGTTACCTTGATAGCCTTGAAGGGCATATCAAACATTTAGTTTAAATAAATGCCTTAAATGTGAATCAAGGTTTAAATTATGCACAGTATTTTTGTGCCAGCAACTCA
>JAHDDB010000188.1 GCA_020629575.1 Caedibacter sp.
TTAATGTATTGATTTAATAGCAGTGAAATATAGCGTGTAGAGTTATCATTTTCTTTACAGGAATGATGTGTACAAGAACCTAATGATAATGTAGTGATTAATAAAATAAAAAGAGTAGGAAGTAGTACAAACCATCTTGACGCTTTTCTAGGTGTTGCAAATTTTTTGGGTAAAAGTGTCGACATGATTCGCAAAATAAATTAAGTCCTTTAATTCAATGTAAAGTAAGTAAAAAGAGAAAGGCAATGTAGTCATTGCCTTAAGGTATTACTTATTCTTATTTATTCAATTTTTCTTTGATTAAGTCACCAATGGTTGTTGGCGCCATTTGTTCAGCTTTGTAATTTGTTTTAGCTGTTTTTTCCATATCTTCATCTAGGCCTTTGATAGAAAGATTGATGCTACGACGCTTAGTATCAATATTGCTAACGCGCGCTTCAATTTCTTGACCTACTTTAAGAACATGACGGGCATCTTCAACGTGCTCACGTGAAATATCAGCAACACGGATGAAGCCTTCTACTTCAGGTGCAAGCTCAACGTTAGCACCGTTTTGTTGAACCGCAGTGATAACACCAGTTACTTTAGCACCTTTGTCATTTGCAGAGGTGTATTGTGTAAATGGATCATCAGAAAGCTGCTTTATACCAAGGGCAATACGCTCACGCTCGATATCAACAGAAAGCATAACTGCTTCGATTTCCTCACCTTTCTTCAATTGGCTTACAACATCTTCAGCTTTGTTCCAAGCAACATCAGAAATGTGTACCAGACCATCGATATTACCATCTAAGCCGATGAAGATACCAAAATCAGTAATAGAGCGGATCTTACCATTAACTTTATCACCTGGTTTGTGTGCATCGGCGAATGCTTGCCATGGGTTGATGATGCATTGCTTCATGCCAAGAGAAATACGGTGACGTGAAGCATCAACTTCTAATACCATCACTTCAACTTCTTGACCTAAAGAAACTAGTTTGTGTGGGTTAGCATTTTTGTTTGTCCAATCCATTTCAGATGTATGAACAAGACCTTCAATGCCTTCTTTAAGCTTAACAAAACAACCGTAGTCAGTAATATTAGTGATTTTGCCCATAAGCTTAGTACCAACAGCAAGCTCTTCAGCAACACTCGCCCAAGGATCTTCGCCCAATTGCTTGATACCAAGAGAAATACGACCTTTGTCGTTATCAAATTTGATGATTTTAACATCGATTTCATCACCAAGTGCTAACATATCACTTGGGTGCTTGATGCGGCTCCAAGACATATCAGTAATGTGTAATAAACCATCAACGCCACCAAGGTCGATAAATGCACCAAAGTCAGTAATGTTTTTAACAATACCTTTAACAACTGAACCTTCGCTTAATTTCTCAAACAATGCTTCACGATCTTCTTGCGTCTCAGCTTCGATAACCGCGCGACGAGAAACAACGATATTGTTACGCTTAGTGTCAAGCTTAACGATCTTAAGCTCGATATCTTTGTCTTCTAGGTGAGAGATATCGCGTAATGGACGAACATCAACAAGAGATCCTGGTAAGAACGCACGTAAGCCTTTCACTTCAACTGTGTAGCCGCCACGAACGTGGTTTGTAATTCGACCCAATACAGTTTCTTGGTCATCACATGCTTTCTCAAGCGCACCCCAAACTTCAATGCGTTTTGCTTTCTCGCGAGATAGGCGTGTTTCACCGTTGCTGTTGTCTAATGCGTCAAGTACAACATCTACTTGGTCACCAATTTCAACTTCAATTTCGCCTTGATCATTTCTGAATTGATCAAGAGAAACAATAGATTCTGATTTTAAACCTGCGTCAATCCAAGCAAATTCACGATCAATGGCAACGATAGTTGCTTTAATGATCTTGCCAACACGCATTTCAGTTTCTTTTAGTGAAGCTTCAAAGAGGTCTTTAAAATTTTCAGTCATGGTTTAGTTCCAATATATCTTAAGCCAGTGGTTAGTTATACATTGAGTTTACTGCATTCACTGGAAAACTGCATAAACTCAGCCTAAAAGGTGGCAAGATTTTAAAGGATTGTCTTGGTGTTTTCAATCAGTTGTTGCTGTTTTGTGCAAAAAAGTCAAAAGTTAAATGGTTTCTCTGCTTTCTATTGGCTGAAATAGTTGAAGCGGTATATGCTAATGCCATAAATTCTTAAGTAAAGATCACTAATAGTATGAAGAGTTATTTATGTTTTGACCTAGGGGGTACTTATACTAAATATGCATTGATTGACTTAGCAGGGAATATCGTTGTATCAGATAAATATCACACAGGAAAAATCATCGATCCTGAGGCGCTGCTTCAGCAATTTATGCTGCGTTTTATAGAATTAAAGAAGACATATCACATCATAGGTGTTGGCTTTTCGTGTCATGGAATTGTAGACCCTCAAAGAGGTTGTGTTGCCTTTGGTTCGCCTTATGTCAAAGCGCTAGAAAATTACCCGTTAGTTGAGCGCTTTAAACAAGAAGCAGGTGTTGAGCTTGTCGTGATTGAAAATGATGTTAATGCTGCGGCTATCGGTGAAGCAACCTATTGGCGGAATAATCACTGTCAGAATTATCTCTTTTTAACATTGGGTACCAGTATTGGCGGTGCGATTATTATTAATGGTCAATTGTATCGTGGGTTTAATAATGCGGCAGGTGAGTTTGGCTATCTGCTGACAAATGCACAAGGTAATCAACAAAATAATGACAAAGCAAAAAATATGCTGCCAGGAGCGTGGGAAGGTTATGCTTCAGCCAAAGCTTTATTAGAAAAATATTGCGCTGCAACACAAAGTAAGGAGGTAAGCATAGCACATTTTAAAGAACAGTTATTTAATAAAAACCCTATTGCATTACAGGTCTTTGAAGCGTATTTGCATCAGGTTGTTGCCGGACTTGTTTCATTGACACATGTATTAGCACCGGAATTGATTATTATTGGTGGGGCGATCTCAGAGGAGTCATTTTTTATCGAAGCACTAAGGCAGCGTTTTCATGAGAGCGTATTACCTTTTTATAAAGGGGTTAAAATTATGCCAGCGCATTTCGGTAATCATGCTGGAGTGCATGGGGTTGCTTGTTTATTGAGCAAATCAAGGGAGTGTTAATGAATATTTGCGTGAAATGCTTGACGGATGCCGTAACTTTGGTTATCAATGATAGCCGAAGTTAAATTACATAAAGTAATTAAAAACGAAAACAAACAGAAGTAACCAGAGTAAACAGAAATTTAAACGTCTTAAGGTGACTATCAGCATGAAGCTAAAAATGAACACGATGTTTAGATGGAGGAAGGAGTAGTAAAATAATGGCAAATCAATATTCTCAGAGCTTTGAAATCATTCTATCAAAGAAGTATGGGCGACCGGCAGAGGAAGTGCTAAAGGGTTACTCAAGCGAAGGCTTAAGTTATGAGGACGTTGCAGGTAAATTTGGGTTTAAAACCACTACTGTGCGTAAATGGTGTCGCAAATACAACATTGAGCTCTTGGGTCCTACAGATGGTAATGCTGCAAAGGCTTATGAAACGCTTTATCAATCCAGTCTTAATGCTGTTTCTGTCAATACTTATAACGT
>JAHDDB010000022.1 GCA_020629575.1 Caedibacter sp.
ATTACCGCATCTGCCACCCTTGTTAACAAAGATAAAAAACTAATTGCAAATGCTTACTTAGTAATCAATGATAATATCTACTCATCAGATAGTAACGGTTTTGTCTATTTTGAATATCCAAATAGTAGTGATCAATTACTGTTTACTCTACCATCGGGAGATAAATGCTCTATTATGAACATCCCTAAAACACCAAGTAAAACAAGCTATATTCTCAACATTGGCACCATTATTTGCCATTCAACCAATAGCAATTAACTGTGACTTAAGTCATAAAGTCTCAACATTGATTCATAAATGTCTTTTTTTTGATCAGTTTATTTGATTTAATCGCGCCAAAAGCTATATTCACAGTGAGACAAACACTAATTAAGTTTGTTCTAACATAAATTAAGAACAAAACAACGTAAATATTTTTGGCAATGCTGCCAACACCGTGCGTAAGATAGTTTATAAAATTTTTTTCCGTTGCTTTGTTTTAACCCGCAAAAACAAAGGAGAAATACTATGAGTATTCATAAACTTACCTCACTAACTTTATGCTTTGGTTTGATTGGTTTTGCAACCCAAGCTTCTGCATTCACCGATCAAGATGCGGCAATTACTGCAACTGAAGCAATCGCTGAGTCATGCTCTCTAAGTGCAGGCACCGAGGGCTTGACTCAAACCATCTTAGAAACGGGTGGTGGTGACCAAACCGCCGTTTTTGGCACATTTACCACTTCATGTAACTCTGCCTCTGGCTTTACCTATGCGATCAAAAATGATGATGATACTTGTGCTTTTGTTAATGGTTCAAGCACTGTGCCTTGGAGCTTTACGACAGGAACAGGAACCGTAGCTACTTTCTTAGGCACACCTTCTGGCACAATACAAAATAGTGCAAACCTTTCAGTATCAGACCAATGTCCTGATAATACAGGTGGATATATCTCAATCCATAGTGTCTCTGCAGGAGTCGTCTATAATGCTGTTTCGGTTGACTTAAAACCTGATGTCTCAGGTGTGGGTGCAGGTAACTTACTTGAAGGAACTTACGCAGATAGTGTGACACTTAGATTATCTGATGTTTAGTCATGTATTGTTGCTGGACTAGGTTATTGTTAAGCTTAACTATCTTGCTTGGGATGAATAATGCCAAGCTATTACATGCTTCTTTTAGCAATCAAGATGCAAAAACCACTGCCTATGCCTACATAACGGAACAGTGCTCTATTTGGCATCAAACGCTTGGCCCAAGCAACTTAGCATCCTCTTGTAATTCTAGCTCTGGATTTATCTATCAAATTAAAGACTTTGATCATATATGCGAGCTACTAATGAATGAAATTAATATACAAAAAGCTGATGCCTCTTTTGATGAGAATAAAGATGAAGTTTATGCTCATGATGAGACATTACTAAACCTACAGCATTTATGCCTACAAGATCATGCGACATTTAATGATCTACAAAAGGTATCTGCAAGCCGAGTATATAATCAAGTACCCATCAAGTTAAATGCCCCGCAAGATATAAAGTCTAAACCACTCATTATTCGTTTAACCGATATTTAGAGCCTATAAATCTATGAGAAAAACTTACTTCTTATTTTTACTGATCACATTGTATGGATCAACCATAAGCTGCACTTTATCTTTGCATGGTGGAGGGACACTCACCACTAATAATTTAAGTTTTGGTGTTACTGATAATGCCTCTATTTTTGGCTATGCACAAGTCAACTGCCCTGAGGGCGAAGGGTACTCTCTTGAAGTTAAGACAATCAATGGTTATAAGTTTATAAATACGTTAAACGCGAGTATTTATGTTAATTATAGTGTTAAAGTTAATGGCATATCCGTTACTGACTTAACACCAAATCAATACTTTCTTGTACATACTGAACCTGCTGACCCGCTAGGTGAGCCAACACAAAAAAACTATACTGCTACTGTAACCTTCACAGGCTTGGGTCTACATAATATTTCTGAAGGCAGTTATAGTGATACATTCCACTTCAGAATTAGTCCCTTAAATTAATCATTTCCCTCGCATAAAAAGCTTATCCAAATCATTGACTGTCATTTTTACCCAAGTTGGGCGCCCATGATTGCATTGATCTGCTCTTGCTGTTTGTTCCATATCGCGTAACAATTGATTCATTTCCTCAACGGTAATTTGATCATGTGCGCGCACGGCTTTGTGACATGACATCGTTGCTAGGATTGCATGTATATAATCATCCATTGGCTTTGCTTTGCCACTGACCTTAAGACTATTAGCAATTTCGATGACTAGATTTTCAATATGATTATTCTTTAAATAAATGGGGATTGCACGAATCACTAAGGTTTTCTCACCAAGTGCAGAATATTCAAACCCCAATTTATGAAGAAGCGCTTCATGCGCATCTAGTACATCAAGCAATACAGGACTTATCTCAAAGGTTAAAGGCAATAACAGTACTTGAGATACAGCTTCATGATTTGCCCATAGCGCTTTTACCTTCTCATATAATACCCGCTCATGTGCAGCATGCATATCAACAATAATCAGACCATCTTCGGTTTGTGACAAAATAAAAATGCCATGCACTTGTGCTAAGGCAAAACCCAATGGATAGGTTTTGGCCTCTTTTACAGGTGTTGCCTTTGTTGTTATTTCTGGCATTGTGACATTTTGATCTACCGTTGCTTCTGTTATCTCATCTATTACCAACGGTATCGCTAATTGCGTGGCATCCTGCCATTTATCTTGAAGGGTTTGCGCTTTTATTTCATGATGAGTATCACTGATATTTTCAGGATATTGAATTTCCTCTTTTTGATTGATCAACTGCTCATATAGTGCCATATCATTGCGATGATCAGATCTTGAGTGATCAGCATATTGCGTTTTAACACGCCAATTTTGATTTAGTGAAGCGGAAGGCTTATCTGGCATACTAAATGCCAATGCATCAACGTCATTTCCAACTTCAGATAATTCTGGTAATTGTGGCTTAGTATCTGCCAAAGCATGATGAATTTTGGCAAAAAGAAAATCATGCACTAAACGAGATTCGCGAAAACGTACTTCATGTTTAGTTGGGTGCACATTGACATCCACTGCATGTGGGTCAATATTAAAAAACAAAATAAACGCTGGATATCTTTGGTGATGCAATACATCTTTATAGGCCTGCTTTATCGCATGTGCTATAAGCTTATCTTTTATAATTCGCCCATTGACATAAAAATACTGTAAATCAGCACGTGACTTTGAAAACTGCGGCTTAGCAACCCAACCATATAATTGAAGACCCATTGCTTCAGCTTGAATCAATAAGGCATTATCAATAAACTCATCGCCACAAATATCGGCAATACGCTGTTGCTGTTTTTGTGGTGTATCTGCCATGGGATAAGATTTTACCTCTTTGCCATTATGCCAAACAGTCAACGCAACATTAAAGTGACAAAGCATAAACTTTTTCAACAGCTCATCAATATGCACATATTCAGTACGCTCGGCCTTTAAAAATTTGCGTCTTGCGGGCGTGTTATAAAAAACTTGAGCCACTTCAATCGTCGTTCCAATAGGATGAGATGCAGGAATTAGCTCATTACCTAATTGATTATCCACACACCATGCATGTTCATCTTGTGCTGTTTTTGAGGTGATCTTCACTTTAGCAATCGAGCCAATACTTGCTAATGCCTCACCTCTAAAGCCCATGCTATCAATTGCTTCAAGCTCTGCTAATGAATATATTTTGCTTGTTGCGTGCGGCATTAAGGTTAATGGCAAGTCATCTTTTTCAATGCCCGAACCATTATCACGTATCAAGATTTTTTCTTTACCACCATGCTCAAGCTCTAATGTAATCTCAGTTGCGCCAGCATCTAGTGCATTTTCAAATAACTCTTTGACAATCGAAGAAGGTCTTTCAACCACCTCGCCTGCTGCAATCTGGTTGGCTAGTTCAGTGGATAAGACTTTAATTCGCCTACTCATAATTTAATTCCGTTTGAATTTCTTTCTTTATGACATTTTCATTTAGATAATTCGCAATCTGATGGGCAATATCACGCTTTGATGCCAAAGGTAGTGCTAATACTTGCTGATGATGTTTATTAAAAAGCTGCACCTCATTGTGATCACTATAAAAAGGAAAACCGTTATCCGTGTTGACTTGATTTAATATTAAGAAATCAAGCCTCTTGCGTTCAATTTTAGCTAACGCATGCTCTTGCGCATTATGCGTTTCTGCGGCAAAACCAACACAACACGGTCTGTTTTTTGTCAAGCTTGCAACACTTGCCAAAATATCTTTATTCTTAACCAACTTCAAAGTTAACTCATCACTTTCATCGGTCTTTTTAATTTTCTCAACGGCACAAACTTGTGGGCGATAATCAGCAACTGCCGCCGCAGCAATAAATAGATCTGCTGTTTCCACCTTTTCAAGCACTGCATCATGCATTGCATCAGCACTTTTCACCTGTACAACATCACAATTTTGAGGGGCTATTAATTGAGTAGGACCTGAAATTAAAGTCACATCCCAACCGATATCAATAAAAGCTTCAGCTAATGCATAACCCATTTTACCTGAGCTATGGTTTGATAAATAACGCACAGGATCCAATGCCTCAACAGTGGGGCCGGCAGTAATCACAACATGTTTATCCGTTTTTGCTTTGGACTTTAATATATGCTTTACAATCGTTTCAGGCTCCATTAAACGTCCATCACCAATATCACCACAAGCTTGCTCACCAGCATCCGGTGGCAAAATAATAAATTCTCGATTTTTCAATTGATTTACATTCGCTTGAACGACAGTGTTCTGCCACATAATGACATTCATTGCCGGTGCTATAAATATCGGTTTATCCGCTGCAAGAATCACATTGCCCAGTAAGTCATCCGCCAACCCTAATGCTAACTTGGCAATGGTATTAGCAGATGCAGGTGCTATCACTATACAGTCTGCCCAGCGCGCAACTTCAATGTGCTCAATTGGATGATCGGTATATGCAAATAAATCATCATAGACTTTACGTTGTGACAATGCCTCAAAACTTAAACGGGTGACGAAAGCCTTGGCTGATTCAGTTAATAACACCTTAACTTCACAGTTTGCTTTGACTAAAAGCCTTGTTAATTCCAGTGCTTTATATGCAGCAATACTGCCTGTGATACATAGTAAAATTTTTTTCATTATTTATAATTAAAAATTCCTAAAATATTGCCGTCCATACTATACCTATCACAAATTATTTTACAGATTTTTTTGCTTGGCACCTAACCTTGAAATTCTTCAAGCATATTTTGGCATTAATACCTTTTCGTATTGGCTGATCGTTATAAATCGTCTCTACTATCTTGTTGTATGCTCACATATAACAATTATATTATAGTCTTGTACTTGAGTTTTTTTCATTGACAACTGTCACTGTTATTTCATCTTTTTGGATATAAAAAAAGCGCCCTTAGGCGCCCTTTTTATTATCAAAATCGCCCACCAAAGTAAGCAATACTACAACTTATAGTTTACGAGACTTTAAGTTGCCAAAACGTTTCTGGAAGCTATCCACACGTCCAGCTGTATCAACCACACGTTGCTTACCAGTGTAAAATGGATGACACATTGAGCACACATCTAATTGAATATCTTGGCTCTTTGTAGAGCGTGTTTCAAATTTATTGCCACAGCTGCAGCTTACTGAAACTTTTTCATACTTTGGTTGAATATCTAAATTCATCTTCATTTACCTCTTTAAATATATTCTTGCCGCCACCTAAGCCCATCTTAAGCACCGCAGAATGAAAACGCTGCACATCATAGCGCAAAGCATATCATCTCTCAAGCTTTTAGCTCGATTAAATTGACGAATTCACTAATTCGATGAAATGTACTTTTCACGACGTACACGCTTAGCATCAAAACCACGATCTGTTAATAAGGCAAATGCATCATCAATCATATTTGGGTTACCACATAGGTAAACAACATCTTCCTCAGGGGTTAAATCCAACTGATCAAAGATATGCTGCACATAGCCTTTTTGCTCATCAGTGGCTAAAGCTTCTTGCTCACGAGACAAACAAGCCTTGAAGTGTAGAGAGTTTATCTTGTCGGCATATTGCCGAAAGTCTTCTGCATAAATTGCATCTGCCTTATACTGCACACCAAGCAATATATGAACCTCTTTGACATCTTCAGCTAAAACTTTTTCAATCATTGGCAACATAGCGCGATATGGCGCAATACCCGTACCTGTGCCCACTAAAATAAGCTTACGAATTTTCTCACCATCTTTTAACACTAGGCGCCCAGCAGGCCCCATGGCATTGAACTTATCACCTATTTTCATATTAAACAAATGCTCAGAGGCAATTCCGCCATCAACATAAGAGATGGCGATTTCAATCAAATCTGTATCCTTAGGAATGCTTGCCACACTGTAACTACGGCGCCTTACTTTGCCATCTTCATGATCAAATAAGAAGGTAATAAACTGCCCAGGAACAAAGTTAAATGCACTGCTATCTGCTTTTTTAAACGTTAAGTGCTTAACATTAGGTGCAATCTGCTTTGATTCAACCAACTCTGCTTCAAATTTTTCAATTGCCATAAAATTTAGAATGATCATTTATCAATAATGGGCAACAGTTTACGAGTGTTGTTATCAATAATCCATTACTTTGTATGCGGAAATGTAAATTTGGCTAAGACTTTTTTAATCTCTTTAACTGGCAAGCCAACCACGTTATCAAAGTCACCTTTTATCTCTTTGACAAAGCGCTGACCTATCCCTTGAATGGCGTAACCACCAGCTTTATCCTGAGGTTCATTCGTCTGCCAATAGGCTTTTATCTCTTCATCAGTCAATTGTGCAAACAGCACATCAGTTATTCTATATTCATAACACACTGACTCGCCATCACCGACGGCAAAACCAGTAATCACTTGATGCCAGCGTCCACTTAATTTATGCATATATTCACAAAAGATCTTTAAACTCACCGGTTTTTGCAATATTTCTTCATTAATGACGACAATGGTATCAGCAACTAAAACAGGTAGATCTAATCGCTTCATCTGTAACGCCGCCTTAAGCTTTGCCTTAACAACTCGCTCTAAATATATCAGCGGCTTTTCATTAGCTAATGAGGATTCATCAACATCTACAGCAAACTGGCTAAACTCAATGGATTCACGACGCAATAATTCTGCCCGCCTTGGTGATTGCGATGCTAAGTAAATCATTTAGTTACTCGGTTGATCAAGAATATCTAAAACTTCTGCATCACTATCAAAGTGTTGCGTTTTTGCATTGCTTTTTGCTTTAATCTGCAAAGTTTTATCCAAGTTGTAATCATAGTTTTGTAAATAAGCATTACGTGCTGCGACATACGGGTCAATTGAGCTATTCATTAATTTCTCATACAAAGATAGGTATTGAACACCTTCATTGGCCTTATACACACCATAAGCACTCCAACTTACAATTGGTGGTGCCACAGCGCTATAACTTAGCGGGTTAAAGACAGTATCAAAAAGATCACCTGCAGAACCACCAAAGGTATTAGGTCCTAAAATTGGCACAACAAAATAAGGGGAATAACGATAACCCCATTTTGCCATAGTGAAACCAAAGTTTTGCACTCGACGCGGTAGCCCCATATTTTTCGCAACATCAAATAAACCAAAGACACCAAATATGGTATTGGCAACAAAGCGCGCGGTATCACGCCATACATAGTCCAAATTCCATTGCAACAAGTCATTTGCAATGCGTCCAGGCTCTAGAACATTATTGTAAGCATTATCAATACCAAGTTGCACAGGATCAGGCACAACATAATCATAACCTTTTGCCATTGGAATTAGTGCATAGTCATAAGTCACTTGGTTAAATTTAAAGACAGCACGGTTATAACCCTCCCAGGGGTCTCTATTCTGCTGAGTAGCACAACCACTTAAAACCACAACTGCTAAAAGAACAATTATTTTATATTTCATTTTTTATATATTTTTTTCCTGTTGCAGAAGAGTATAGCGGATTTTTCAAAAAGACGTCAGTAGTTGTTTAAACAAAAGCAAACATGCTTGTTACAAGCGTTAATTTCAACAAATTTTGTTTTTTAATTAACACGCTCTGTGCTATACAATCATGCTATACAACAAGAATAAAGCACTTTACAATAAAGGCTGATTTTTGATTTAAGCTAATACTAATGACACAAACCACACAACAAACAATCTCTCCGACAGCCAAATGGTTAATTACGATTACCGTGATGCTTGCGGCAATGATTGAGATTATTGATACAACCATTGTTAACGTAGCCCTGCCAGATATGGCAGGTTCTCTTGGTGCAAGTACCGAAGAAATCTCATGGGTTGTGACCTCTTATATCGTATCCTCCGCGATTTGCATGCCTCTTACCGGCTTTTTTGTGCGCACCATTGGGCGGCGACGACTGCTGTTGATCAATATTATTGGATTTTTGATCTTCTCAATGCTCTGCGGGTTATCAAGCTCTCTTGGCGAGATGGTATTTTTCAGAATTATGCAAGGCATCTTTGGCGCCTCTTTAGTGCCTTTATCACAATATGTCTTACGCGATACTTTTCCACCTAAAGAGCAAGTGAAAGCCATGGCAGTCTGGGGCATTGGCATTATGGCAGCACCTGTATTAGGACCAACATTAGGTGGCTATATTACTGACTGGATTAACTGGCGTTGGATTTTTTATATCAATGTTCCTGTATGTCTTATTGCAATTGTCATGGCATTTATGTTTATTCGTGAGACAAAACGCGAAAAGCTCAATATCGACTGGATTGGACTTGGGCTTATGGCATTAACCATTGCCGCCTTACAAATCTTTCTTGATCGCGGTAATAATGATGGCTGGCTATCATCACACTTTATTCTTGCCATGCTAATATTCTGGGTTGTCACTGGTTTAATTTTCATTATTCGCGGATGGTTTAATCCTAAGAATATTTTAAATCTTCATTTATTTAAAGATCGTAATTACGCTGCATCCTGTATTTTATTAGTCTTATATACAGCAGGCATATTTGGTCTTATGACTGTACAACCCCTTATTATGCAAGGCTTTATGCATTATTCAGCTGCACTCTCGGGCGAGCTTATGATGCCGCGCGGTATTGCCGCAGCTGCTGCGATGATGTTAATCGCTCCTTTGGCTAAACGCATTGATTTACGCATTATCATTTTATTGGGTATTATTTTTACTGCTTATGGCAACTATCTATATGGCCAGATTCCGCTAATGAGTGATCAGTGGAATTTAACTTATCCTGGCATTATCCAAGGCATTGGTATGGGTTTTTTCTTTGTGCCCGTGTCAACAATGGCTTTGCAAACCCTACGACCTCAAGATCTTGCCGAAGGCAGTGGTATGTTTAGCTTTTTTAGAAATTTAGGCACATCCGTTGGCACATCCGTAATGATTACCGTACTAAGCCAACAAGCGCAAGTCGCCTGGCATAATATGATAAAGCATATTAATCCTGCCAATCCAAATTACCAAACTTGGTTACAAAATACCGGATGGCATGCACAAGACCTAACGACATTAGGCGTTGTCGCGCAAACAATCAACACGCAGGCAAACATTATTGCCTTTAATGACGTTGCTTATTTATCGTATCTATTGCTCGCCATTTCAATTCCATTTATTTTGCTACTAAGCAAGCCAGCTAATACAGGGCTTAGTATGGAGCATTAATGCTATCTTTGATTATCATCAAAGAGTAATAACCGTTCCCTGAGCTAAGTCGAAGGGACATTTAGTGGCAGTAAATGGCTTCGACTAACGCTCAGCCCAACGCTCACGCAGTAAAGCTCGTAAGAAATATAATCATCGCTTACTTTTTCAATGGGAACATCACAAATCCAGCTTTGACATTGGTCAATACCAGCAGGATCAAACTTAAGAAAAGCGGCAGTAATAACACTAAAAAAGCACCAGTAAAAACACTTGGATTATGAATTTCCTTTAAATCGCCACCATTGATCCACATACTAACATAATCAACCAAATGCTGGAAAAGGGCAGCTGACAGGCCAATCGTCATATTGACCACCGCTAGGACAGTACCATGCACTTTACTGGGGAAAATATCATCGACAACAGCAAAAGCCAATAGCATGCTTGAGACAAAAAAACCAAGCAAAAAATAAAGCACATAAAGCATGCTGATACTAAAAACATCAGGCAGTAATACAATCAGACTAAAGACAATAATCGTCATGACATTCGTGATAACCATCCACGCTTTTTTTGAATTTGTGAGACGGGCAACGATGCCATGCGTGGGACCGCCCACGGCAATACCAATAAAAATCATTGCACTAATTGACGCCGCAGTCGTTGCATCAAACTGATAGGTATATTGTAAAAACACCACATCATAAAGCTCTGAGAAAGCATTGACTACAGTACCAACCATAATGCCGGCATAAATGGCGATTAACCATAGATCTTTAGACTTTAGTACGTATAAATGCGCTTTTGAGAGTTTTCTTGAGATTGCCTTATGTGTTACAAACTCACGTGGTCGCACAAAAAGATAAATCACCAATGAAAACATCACACCAATATAGCCAATCAACCATAGTGCACCCTCCCAAGTAAGCTTCTCAATCCAGTAAGCCAATAGCACCTGCCCAAAGATACCACCTAACACCCCAATCGTATTCGTTAAACCAACTGCAATCGGGAAAACATTATTCGGTAGCACATCAGATGCGACTTTAAGGGCACCTAAAAAAGCAAATGCCGAGCCAATTGCTATCAATATCCGTCCGATCCACATCATGCTAAGCGATTGATCCCAGATAAATACCAAGATCCCAAGACTCATCACAAGACAAGATAATGATAATGTCCATTTACAACCAAAGCGATCAAGCATAAGGCCCGCAGGAATTTGGGCAATCGCATAAATCGGGAAATAAATTGCCATCACTGAAACCACTTGGTTGATATCTAAGTTAAGTGAATGTGCAATTGGTGCCAATAGCACACTAGGTGCGGTATGCTGGAAATAGTCCAACGCATAGAATATTGCTGCAATCAACCATATAAGCCATGCAACAGTCAGTGTTTTTGCTTTCATTGGCTCTCCATTTTTGAGACTATCTTAATAGCTCTAATACTTTGTGTTTTGCCGCACTAAAGTCAGTTTTGCCTGAGCCTAACTTTGGAATCGCATCAACTTGGAAATAGTTTTGTGGCTTTAATAAGTTATTTATCTTAGCGCCATTGACTTGTTGCTTAATATCGCTAGCGTCCATTGTCATGGTATATAAAAGCGATATACATTCTCCTTTTTTCTGATCAGGTGTAGCCACAGCTAATATTTCATTCTCTTCATTATCCGCACCTAATAATGTCATAATTTCTTCTTCAACTGCAGACAAACTAACCATCTCGCCACCAAGCTTAGCAAAACGTGAATAACGATCCAAAATCGTCAAATAGCCCTCTTCATCAAGTTTTCCTTTGTCACCTGTTTGATACCAACGAATGCGATGACGCTTGAAAATAACCTCTGCCGTTTTTTGTGGGTTATGCAAGTAGCCTTCCATGACATTAACTCCACCAAAGGTAATCATACCAGCTTCACCAATTGGCAACTCCTCTTTTGACTCAGGATCAATAATCATAAAGCGCCCACCTGGCACCGAACTGCCGACAGTACCAATCTTATTATTAGTTTTATCGCCTTCATTTGGTTGATTGACACTTGCCACGGGACTTAACTCAGTTGTGCCATATCCTTCGTAAATAATCTTGTCAAACTTCTTCTCAAACATGGCTCTGACTTCAGGCAAAAGCTTTTCAGCTCCTGCAACAACAAAGTTTAATGATGAGAATTGCTCGGCCGTCAACTGACGTGCTTTTGAGTAAATTCTAAAGAATGTTGATGTGCCACAGAGAATCGTGGGTTTATACTTATCTGCTAATTCACCCAACATCGCCGCATCGGTAGGATCTGGATGACAAACCATAAACACCCCTTCAAGCAAAGGTAAAATCGTTGTCGCTGTCAAACCAAATGCATGGAAGATTGGCAAAATACTTAAAATAGAATCATCTGATTTAGCGCCCAAGATAATCATCGATTGTTTGACATTGCCTAAAATGTTTTTGTGACTTAGCGCAACACCCTTAGGCTTGCCTTCACTGCCACTACTAAACAAAATTGCCGCCGTATGATCGGTTGCAACACGTGTGACATAATGACTAATTAAATGCTCAGCTGATGACAATTTCACATGCAATAAAGTCTTTAATAAGGTAAATTTATCCAATTGCTGGCGCACATCCTCTAGCAATATGATCTTTGAATTACTAAATACCTCCTCTAAGAAAAATCCCTTTTTCTTTAACTGCTCGATAAAGCGCCCTGAGGTAATAATCGTTTTGATATTGGACTCAGAAATGGCTGCATCAAGTGCTGATTTAGACGCTGTATAGTTTAAATTAACCAAGGTTTTACCAAGCACAAAGCCACTCATCATCGCCATCGCCCCACCAACACTCGGAGGCAAACAAATACCAACACGCTCCTGTTCACGTAAAATTGGTTCAAGTAATTTCGACAGCGCAAGCGTTGCAACCAGCAAACGCTCAGAGCTTAGCTCAACACCAGTTGAATCAGCAATAACCTTTTTACCTTTACGTGCTTTCGCTTGTTTAATCCAAACCTCTGGAATTGATGGCATCAGTGAAATATAACGCTCCCACGCATAAATATTTTTCTCTGCCAAAAGATCTGACAACTCCTTTTTATTTAGTGCAATACCAATTGGCTCAAAGAAGCTTAAATGCAACCACTGTGGTACATTGCGCCCACGGGTATATTTAATACATTCAAAGCCGCAAACTTGCATAGGAATTATTTCATTATTAAGTTTAGTCACATCACTATATAGCTCTTGAGATACCAATAGCACCCCTTCTTTATTCCATGAGGTCAAAAAGGATTGTGAAATAATTGTAACACCCGTTCTTTTTAACAAATAATCCACTAACTTTGATGGTGGATTCTCACATTCCATGACTACCGTCACTGCTTGTCGCGCAATTCGTTGCAATAAAACTGCTAGAAATAAATTAACATTATTGCTAATGACCACTGCTGGTTTGAAATTTGGCACATAGTTGACATGGTGAAAGTTACACATATAACGCTGGCGCTCTTTTAACTGCATAACAGCAATTAAGGTTTTATTTGGCCAAACATACAATGAACCCAAAATAACTATAACAAACAGGACAATTATCCCTAACAATATTGACATTAATGTCACCTCATCATCGGCAATTTTCTATTAATCTGTGCAGAGTATATACCGCTTGCAAATCATTTTACAGTATTTCTGTCTTTGAACAGAACTTACCAGTTGCCACTACGTTTTTTATTTTTGGCAAAAAGGACTAACTAAAATACGCCTGATAACTTGCTGTTAATGCATTAAGATTAGCATCAATTTCAATACTTTGTTGTTTCTTTTCAAGTAAATTTTTTAAGTGCCCGGGCACTTTAATTTTCTCTTTAACAATCGGTTCGATCACTTCTTCAAACTTTGCCGGATGGGCAGTTGCGACAACGATATAATGCGTATCTTCTGGCAGAGACTCACGCGCAAAGAATGCAGTTGCCGTATGCGGACAAATAAGCATATCATGATCATTCTTTATCTTAGCAATCATTTTTTTAATGTCACTATCATCTGCTTTAAAAGCTTTTACCTCACGAGCAAAAGCTTCAAAATCAGGGAAAAGTGCATAAAGACGCTCAAAGTTACTTGGCTTACCGACATCCATCGCATTAGCCAGTGTTTCGATACTTGCTTTATCAGGCAATGCTTTATGTGCCAAAAACTGCCCAATGACATTATTTTCATTTTGTGCAATGACAATATCACCAATTGGCAGGCCCATTTTTTTTGCCCAAAAGCAGGCACAAACATTGCCAATATTACCTGATGGCACGATGAAATTTGCCTTTTTGCCATGCTTTAAGAAATACTGCCAAGCAATATAGGCGTAATAGGTTGTCTGCGGCAATAATCGCCCGATATTAATGCTGTTGGATGTATTTAAATACGTATTATTCTGCCACCAGTTATCGGCAAATGCACCTTTAACCAATGCTTGGCAATCATCAAATGTGCCATCGACTTCAACCGCGCAAACATTGTCTTGCCAGCAAGTAATCTGCTTTTGCTGACGCATTGAGATTTTACCCTTGGGGAAAAGCACCATGACATTGATATTTTGCTTTTGATAAAAAGCTGCGGCAACGGCAGAGCCTGTATCACCTGATGTTGCGACCATAATCGTAAACTTTTTATCAGTTTCAATATGACTTAAGGCATTGGCTAGAAATCTCGCGCCAAAGTCTTTAAATGATAAAGTCGCACCATGAAAGAGCTCAAGCACTGATATTTTCTGATCAACATTGACCAATGGTAAGGGAAAGCTAAAACTCTCATGACATATTGTGCTTAATTGACTTTCAAGCGCATCACCTTTAAAAAATGGGGCTAGAAGCTGTGTTGCAAAATCAGGATAACTCATTGCACTATCTAAAGCCCGCCAATCAAACAATGGAAAAAACTCAGGGACATAAAGCCCACCATCTTCTGCTAAGCCATTTTGTAATGCATTTGATATTGATACAGCTTTTGCATCACCTCTGGTACTGATAAACTTCATACTTCCTCCTTTGCGATAATCTGCCCACCTTTTGCGGATAAGCTTGTAACATGTTTCTGCGCTGACAATCCTTCTTTAGCAAAGACTTCAACTAATTCATTTGCAATCATTTCTGCATTATTTTCATTATGACCTAAGGCAAATACAGCAGGACCAGAACCCGAGATACCAAACCCAAGTGCGCCAAGTTCAATTGCTTTTTGCTTTGCCTGATCAAAACCCTTAATAAGTACTTTGCGTTTTGGCTCAACTAATACATCAGCATAATGTTTTTTAAAACGTACAAGATCACCTTCATACAGCGCACTAATTATCGCTGCAGTTTTGGCACTTTGCGCGACAAACTCTTTGATTGTAAAAGGCACATCAATCAACTTTCGCGCCTCTTTGGTTTCGATTTTTAGATCAGGCACAACCACACTGGCATATAAGTCTAAACTCGGCAGTTGAATAAACTCACATGGCTTGGAGTCTTGCAACAATACCAAGCCACCAAACATTGCAGGCACGGCATTATCACCATGATAAACACCACCTGAAATAAGGCTTTCACCATAAATGGCATAATCAACTAACCGCTCTTTTGCTAAAGGCTCTACTAAGAACTCATTAACTGCAAGTATTGCCGCAACTGAAGATGCGGCTGAACCACCAATGCCAGAACCTAAGGGAATGCCTTTTTCAATGGTAATATCTAAACCCAATTCAAGTTTATGATCTTGCAAAAATTTCTTTATCACCGAACCACAGACATTTTTATCAACATCTACACTTAACTCTTTATCTGTTAATAGCCCACAGATTCGTTTAATAACTAATTGCTTATCATCACGCTTTTGTAAATGCACGGTGTCACCGACACCCGATAACGCAAAGCCCATGAGATCAAATCCTACCGCAAAGTTTGCACTTGTCGCTGGTGCAAATGCAGTTACTTTGACTATTTTTTCATTTATTTTTATTTTCTTTATTTTTTCTATCATTTTATCCATTGATTAAGTCCTTGACCTCTAAACGCATCATTTCCCCTCACCCGTCAGGCTTTGCCTGCCGACCTCTCCCGCAAGGGGAGAGGTAAGTTATTTTCCAATACGATAATTGCGTTAGCAATCTTAGGTTTAACCCCTAACAAAAATAGCCTCTCAAGCTTCCTTCCACCATTTACCTCTCCCCTTGCGGGAGAGGTCGCACTGCATTTGCAGTGCGGGTGAGGGGTGTTTTCATCCATCACTTCTGCAACTCCTTATAAATATTATTCAGCACATCTTCTGTTTTTTCCAAAATATCATGATTCCAAAAGCGTAATATTTTATATCCTTTACTCACTAGGTTCTGCGTTCTTACCTCATCCAAAGCCTTTTTCTCCATATCATTATGCTGACCTCCATCACACTCAACAATCAGCTTCTTTTCAAAACAAACAAAGTCGACAATATACAAGTTAATGATAACTTGTCTTCGAAACTTATAGTTTCCTAAATGACGATTTCTTAAATAATACCAAAGTGTTTGCTCAGCATTGGTTTGATTTGTTTTTAGCTGCTTTTGAAATATTTTAATATTCACAATTTCCCCCTCACCCGACAGGCTTTGCCTGCCGACCTCTCCCGCAAGGGGAGAGGTAAGTTATTTTCCAGCACGCTAATGCATTACGAGTTTTATATTTAGTTCCTAACCAGAATAGTCTCACTATAACTCACTCCACTAGCTACCTCCCACACTTACGTGAGGGATAAATTATTTTCCAATATGCTGATACATTGCCAACTTTATATTTCTTTCCTAACCAAAATAGTCTCACCACAACTCGCACCCACTATTTGCCTACCACACTTACGCGAGAGATAAGTTGTTTTCCAATACGCTAATTGCGTTAGCAACCTTAGGCTTAACTCCTAGCAAAAGCCTCCAGCGCTTCCTTCCACCATTTACCTCTCCCCTTGCGGGAGAGGTCGCACTGCATTTGCAGTGCGGGTGAGGGGTGTTTTTATTTGCTTTCACTAAACACTATTCCTGTCAATTTTGCCTTAATTAGAAATCGCCAATATATCACCAAAAACACCCGCAGCAGTCACTTCAACACCAGCACCTGCCCCTCTTATCACCATTGGCGAATGCGCGTACCGCTTGGAATAAATAAGCACCATATTATCGGCACCATCGAGACTAATAAATGGACTATTTTG
The DNA here is from genome assembly GCA_020629575.1 of Caedibacter sp. Classification (GTDB taxonomy): domain Bacteria; phylum Pseudomonadota; class Gammaproteobacteria; order Francisellales; family Francisellaceae; genus Caedibacter. The sequence goes on from JAHDDB010000022.1 coordinate 16,929, forward strand.
CGCCAATGGTGCGACAGATACTTTTGCTTGACCCATATCAGATACTTCTCCCACAAAATGAAGTGCTGAAGCTTTCCCTTGCAAGACTTTAAGCTTTTGTGTTAATTCCTTATCATGGGCTTTGATTTTCTTTAAAAACTCCTCTTTTGAGCATGATCTTAAATTTTCGGGTGTTAAATTTTGCACTTCAACATCACTTAATTCAAGACTTACGCCGATTTCACGCGCTAAACACACCACTTTGCGTGCGACATCCATACCGGATAAATCTTCACGTGGATCAGGCTCGGTGTAACCCTTGTCATAGGCGAGCATTAAACTCTCAACAAAGCTTTTACCTTTATTGACTTCATTAAAAATAAAACTCAGTGTCCCTGAAAAAACCCCTTGGATCTTATGGATTTTGTCACCCGTTTTTTGCAATGTTTCTAAGGTGCTAATCAGTGGTAATCCCGCACAGACATTGGTTTCATATTTAAATGTAACATTATGATTACGTGCCACTTGCCGAAGCGTACGATAATAATCCATCGATTGCGTATTAGCATATTTATTGGGTGTCACCACATGAATACCTTGTTCTAAGAAATCAACATAGACTCGAGCAATATCAACACTTGCCGTTGCATCGACAAGCACCTTATGCGCACATGAAATGGATTGTAAATATTTTGCCAGCGCATTTATATCGGCTTTACAATCACTTGTTTTTAATTGGTGGTTCAGCTCACTCTCTAACAGAAGGTCATCGCCACACAATAACTTAGTTGAGCTCATTATCGCAACCAAACGCAAATTAATATTCTGCTGATGCAAGACTTGTTGCTGTTGTTTTAGCTGATTGATAAGCTCAGCACCGATGCCACCGACACCAATCAGTGCAATCACTATTTCTCGTACAGGTGGATTTTTTGCTTGTTGATGAATTAAATTAAGTGCTAGATCTTCGTCTTCTTTTTTAACCGTGACCGTAATACTGCGCTCAGATGAGCCTTGGGTAATCGCATGAATATTAATCCTAGCATCTGCTAGTGGTTTAATCACACGCGCTAAAGCACCAGGTTGCGCTCTTAGCCCATCACCAACTGCCGTAATCATAGCATAACCCGTCTCACAATAAATATGCTCGATATCACCGCGCTCAATTTCCGCCTTAAAATGACGCTCAAGTGCTTTAGTCGCACGTTTGGCAAGCTTTGCTTCAATCGCAAAACAGATCGAATACTCCGAGCTTGATTGCGAGATCATCATTACTGAAACCTGCGATTGCTCAAGCACACTAAAGACTTTGGCCGCCATTCCCGAAACACCAATAATACCCGCACCCTGTACACGCATCAAGGCAACATTTGAGATACTCGTTAAGCCTTTGATAAGGTATTGCTCAAGGTTGCTCTTATCCAGTGCGCGAATAATTTCCGTGCCTTGTTTTTGTGGTTCGTAACTACTTTTTATCTCAATTGGAATCCCCATTTCCATCATTGGATTAATCGTTAATGGATGAACCACTGAAGCACCAAAATAGGCAAGCTCTAACGCCTCTTTATAGGATAACTGTTTCAATTGACGGGCAGTTTTAACCACCTGTGGATTCGCACTATAAACACCAGCAACATCCGTCCAGATCAATAATTTGCTAGCCTGTAAAAGCTTAGCAAAAATAGCTGAAGAGTAATCACTACAGTTCATGCCTAAAATACTACGCACACCTTCTTGGTTTTGCGCAATAAACCCAGTAATGATATACACTTTATGTTTGCGATCATTAAATTTCTGATCAACTGCTTGCTGACTTCTTTGCCAATCAACACTCACCGGTTTATGGTTATCATCAATAAATAGCACTTTCGATGCATCAATAAACTCAGCGTGAATATCTCTATACTGTAACGCGCCTGTTAAAATTTGTGCCGACCACAGCTCGCCAAACCCTAAAATAAAATACTCCAATGCATCACCACAAATGCCACTTAATGCAATTGTCGTGAGCATTTGCTTTAAATGTGTAACATCACTCTCAAAGGTATTCTTAAGCGTTTCATCTTCAGGACATAATGCGCTAATCAGAGATAGGTGATGTTCAGTAAGTTGCGCAATCACTTTACTGCTGTCTTTATTCTCTACGGCAAGTTCAATGGACTTTTTTAGTAAACTCGTGGTTTTGCCACTTGCAGAAACAACGACTGATTGCGGCATCGTGCCAATAATATTAACTACACGCTCAATTTTTACCACGTCTGCAAGACTACTACCACCAAATTTATGTACGATATATTCCATCAATAACTCACCTTCAAAAATTAGCATGAGGTTTCATTATATAAATATTATTCGGCAGAATTCATTATAAAAAATCAACTATTTAGTGATGATGCTACCTGCGCTTAATTTTACAGAAATACGCACCTATTTAAGCTTTTGTTAATATGTGATTTTAGAGATACCCTCTTCGACTGATACTCATTGCAGCGCTTCGACTTCGCTCAGGGTACGGTAGGTGTTTTTAGATGCTGCGACTATTTAGTTACTAGAGTCACGCACTTTTGCTCAACTACCCCACCTCGCAAGCTCGGCACCCCTTCACAAGTGAAGGGGAATTAAATAGTCCAAATCACAGATTCCCCTTCGTTAGCGAAGGGGTGGATGCGAAGCAGACGGGGTAGTCTTAAAAAAATCGCAAAGTGCGTAACTACAATTAGCTATGCCCACTTAGCAACATCAAGTGCACTATAGCTAAGAATGATTTTAGCACCCGCGCGCTTTATCGCTGTTAAGGATTCAAGGGTAACGCCTTTTTCATCAATCCAACCTTTTTCAGCTGCAGCTTTAATCATCGCATACTCACCACTGACATGATATGCCGCGATCGGTAACGTGCTATTAGCTTTAACATTTTGAATAATATCCAAGTAGCTTAAAGCAGGTTTAATCATTAAAAAATCAGCTCCCTCATCTTCATCCATCTGTGCTTCTTTAAGTGCTTCTTTTTTATTGCGGTAATCCATTTGATAAGACTTCCTGTCACCCTTTGGCGTTGAGTCACACGCACTTCTAAAGGGTCCATAAAAACTTGAAGCATATTTCACCGCATAAGACATAATCGCAACTTCAGCGTAATCTTCTTGATCCAAAGCATAACGCATCGCTTGAATCATGCCATCCATCATACCACTGGGGGCGACGATATCAGCGCCGGCTTTGGCATGTGAAACCGCTGTTTTTTGCAATATCTCTAAGGTCTGATCATTATCAATCTCATCATTATGCACGATACCGCAATGCCCATCTTCGGTGTATGCACACAAACAGACATCTGTGGCAATAATCAATTGCGGATGAAGCTCTTTGATCTTAGCAATTGCTTGCTGCACAATACCATCATCAGCGTAGTTTTCTGAGGCATATTTATCTTTACACGCTGGAATACCAAACAGCATAATCGATAAAACGCCGGCTTTTTTTATCTCATCTATCAGTTCAGGCAGTTGATCAAGTGACCAATGATACTGATTTGGCATTGCCGTAATTTCACGCTTAATGTTCTCACCATGCACGACAAATACCGGATACATCAAATCACTCATATGCAAACACGTCTCAGCAATATGCTCTCGCAACACTTCAGTGCGACGCAATCTTCTTGGACGTGTCACCGGGAAAAACCCCATCTTATGCTCCTTTTTTCTTCGGCTTCTTGCGATATAACACCGAGATATTGCCAATTAATTGCACCAACTCACATTTGGTTTTTTGACAAATTTCCTCTGTCGTTGCTTGACGCACTTCTTTTTCAGCACCCGCAATTTTAACTTTAATAAGCTCATGTGCCGTTAATGCTAAATCAATTTCAGTTAACACATTCTCCGTTAATCCTTTATCTCCAAGCATGACCACTGGATTTAAACTGTGTGCTTGCGCCTTTAGCTGTTGACGCTGTTGTGATGTTAATGCCATATTTTCCTCTGTATTTTAAATAACATATATAAACTCAAGCAATTCTACACTTATTTGCCTAGGCTTAACTAGCTTTACTTTTTATTTATCTTAATATCTTAATTTGATTTCCCATGCTTAGATCTATTGACTACTCTGCCAGCGCCAGCTATCAATCATCATTTCGTTAATATCGCGTGTCGCTTGCCAATTAAGCTCTTTTTTTGCTTTTGAACAATCTGCCCAACACTCATCAATATCTCCTGCACGTCGCGGCTTTATCTCAAAGGGAACTTTCTCTCCTGTGGCTTTTTCAAATGCATCAATGACCTCAAGCACCGAATAACCATTGCCCGTGCCTAAGTTCCAAATATGACAACCTTTTTGATTCTTAATATACTCATATGCTTTTAGATGCCCTAACGCCAAATCCACCACATGAATATAATCACGAACCCCTGTGCCATCGAGCGTATTATAATCATTACCAAAGACAGATAACTTTGCCAACTTGCCACTAACCACCTGAGTCAAATAAGGTAATAAGTTATTTGGCACACCATTTGGTAATTCACCAATTAAACCACTTTTATGCGCACCCACGGGGTTAAAATATCTGAGTATTGCAATCGACCACTCATTATCAGCAAATGCTAAATCTTGTAGTATTTTCTCAACCATGACTTTAGAAACACCATAAGGATTGGTTGGTGTGCCAATGGGGCATTTTTCCGTAATCGGGATTTCTGCCGGATCGCCATAAACCGTAGCTGATGAGCTAAATACAAAGCTTTTGACATGATGTTGCTGCATGACTTTTAATAAATTTAGCGTACCTGCAACATTATTATCATAATACTCCAGTGGTTTAAAAACACT
>JAHDDB010000023.1 GCA_020629575.1 Caedibacter sp.
GTATGCCTTATTTAAAAATTTCAGCGAGAGTATATCCTTATGCGTCAGAGCTGTTCAAAAGCAGTTGCCCGCGCCTCTGAAGATGTCAGTAAAGCAATTACTAGCTTTAACAATCAAACCTTACAAGGAGTTAATAATATTTTATTACCTCAGCTTGCGCAAACGCTTAACAACATGAATGAAACATCCGTTCAGCTATCTGACCTATTAAAGAAAATAAATCAAAACCCATCAATCCTTGTGCGTGGTGAATTGCCAAGGAAGCCTGGTCCAGGAGAACAATAATGTATAGACCTACTCAACTTCTTAAAATATTAAGTATTGCAGCAAGTGTTAGCATCATCACAAGTTGTGGTATTTTATCCCCAGTAAAAAGTCCTGAAGTTAAACAATATCAAATTATTGCACCCAATTTACAAATGACACGTCATACCACCGACACGGGCTCAGCAATTCAAAAAACTGCAAAACAATTTGATTTAACGCTGTTTATCGCGCCTTTAACGGCAGATCAGCCATATAATTCAACCCAAATGTATTATCGTGAAAACAATTATGAATTAGCAAGCTACACACATAACTTATGGGCAGCGGATCCTGAGCAGATGCTTAGCAAAAACCTACTGCAAAGCCTACAAGGCTATCATAGCTTTAAGAATATCGTTTCAAGTAACTTTATCGGTTATGCTGATTATCGATTAACAGGTAACCTAAACCAACTCACTCAGGTCATCAACGGCAATGAAAGCAATGTCATTCTATCTGTAAGCTTTACATTAACGAATGCCAATAGCGGACAAGCTGTTGCCATTAAGACATTTACTTTAAATAAATCAGCTAGAGCAGATGCTAAGCACTTTGCTAATGCCACTAACGAGCTTGCTGCAGATTTATCTAAAGCATTGAATAATTGGCTTATCACTCAACCACTAGCAAATAATACGAGTAATTAAAGCATAAGAACACTAAGCAGCCGATTGAATTAAAATTAAATGGAATTTATCAGATAACTTTATTGCCATAAATGGAATTACATGCTACCATCCGTCTATCCTTGTTTCTTCACCAAGAAACTTGCTTGCTAGATTTTAAAAAATTAGCGTGGGGGCAATAGCACTGGGGGCAGTGTTCGCGAATGACTATCAGCATAGGAATGCTGATAGTCGTTTGTAGTTTTATTTTGCAATGCAACATAATGCAGATTGTAATTCGATCAATTGCCAATGCAAAAAAGATTAATTTATAGTCATTTTCACTTTTTTTACTGAAATTCAGGGTCTTTCTACAACTTTTCGCTTGTTTAGGCACTAATGATCGTTATACTCGAGATATGAGTTCAGCGAATGAGGATTGACCCCCAATCAATCCGCCGCGAAACTGCCCCTCCCCCAGTTAGCAAGCAACGGAATATTCGGCAAGGATCAGCGTTGAACTCCAATCATTTTCAAATTTCCAGAGTCTAACACCACTTGTAAGGAAACTAACTTTAAGCTTTTGCCAGTTTAGGTATAAAGGTTGTTTATAACTCATGTATAATGATCATTTCTTAACATAGTGTAAGACACGCATAATATGTCGACTTTAGATAGCGCTCTACGCATTAAAACACCTAACGAAACCCTTGAGGTCATTAAAGCTTATTTACCACAAGCTAAGATTACCCGTCTGGCTAATTTAACGGATCTTGATGATAGCAAAATTCCTGTATACACCTCTATTCGCCCATTAGGTAAATCATTATCAACCAGTCAAGGTAAGTCATTTTCATATGATGCTGCAAAAGTCAGCGCTTATATGGAAGCACTGGAGCTATACTTTGCTGAAGAAGTTAAGGCTAAGTTATATGACAAGCCATTTGAGCAAAACAATCACTTTATCTCACCCAATCAACTCTCTAGCAACGTTGTTTACCAAGATGATAAAACGCATAACTGGTGCCAAAGTAAAAGCTTTCTAACCGATCAAAGCTATTATGTCCCCTTTCAATTTATATCCATTGACTCGGGGCACCCTGATGTTGTAATCCAAGCAACTGATACAACGGGTATTGCATCCGGAAATAGTTATGATGAGGCTCTAGTGCATAGCTTACTCGAGTGCATTGAGCGCAAAAGCACTGCTTTAAAGAGTCAACAGTTTAAACTTGATATTGAGCATATTTTTTATGACAAAATTGCCTTACTTCATCATGTTGAATTAAAATATTATCCGAACCCTTATGGCATCCCCGTCATTGGTTGCTTAATTCAAAGCAAAGATAAAACAGCCAATCAAATGGTTTTCTCAGGCTATGGTGCACATCTTAACAAAGAGATAGCCCTTAATCGCGCTCTAACTGAAGCCATCCAATCCAAAGTCACCACCATTGCCGGATCTCGTGATGATTTATTTAAACATGCTTATGAAAAATCAAATCTTAAGCTTAACCCAGATGCTTATGAAATGAGCTTTAGTGAAATTTCTGAGCACAAGACCAATAGCGTAACTGAGGCATCAGCGCTACTTAAGGATGCGCTTCACAAAGCCCGACAAGACGCGCTTATTCATGTTTACCACAGTGATAAACTCACTTTTTTAAAATCTATTCTAGCCAAACAGAAGGTGCTTGATAATGCTTGATCTAGCCAAACTTCAGATCGATATTTTTGCCGAGACAAGCATCACGCATGCTGAGATTAAAACACATCTTCCTCATGCACGTCTGCACACTTCGGCAAAAACAGGCGATATATTGCACGTCATTCCAGAGAGTAATATTATCATTCTTATTGATGGCAATTTTGATTTCACAAATTCGGTTTGGCACAAAGAAATCCTTTGTGCACTTGAGAAAGGGATTACCGTTATTGGCACCTCATCCATGGGTGCTTTGCGTGCTGCTGAGCTTGATTCGTTTGGCATGATTGGCTTTGGTTTTGTCTATGAATGTTATAAAAACAATATCACTGATGATGATAGTGAGGTGGCAATTAACTACTATCGCTTGAGTGATGAAATGATACAAACGGTCCCAAGCATTAATATTCGCGCAACCTGCGATGCTCTTATAGATAACAAGCTATGCACACAACAAGATGCTCATGAGCTTTTTAACAGTGCACATAATATCTTTTATAAACGTCGCACTTGGCAGGCTTTACAAAGCACGTTAACCGCTGATGCCTTTAATCTGCTTAAAACGTATTATGTTAATGCAAAATATAACGATGCCTATCAATGTATTATACAATTAGCTGACATTATCAATAAGGCAAAAGCACAAGAAATTACATCGTTTACAACGCCATCGACCATTCCGCTTAACAAACTAAAACAAGACACCTTTTGCAATGATGAATTTGCCGCTCTTTTATTTGTTTTGCAAGAAATGCAGAAAACACATCATAAAGATCATTTTAAAAATTCAGATTTAAAGACTTCTCATGAAGCGCAAGAACTCAGCAAACTTACGCATTGGTCAATCAACATCTCTGAGTTTGCACTATATCAATTAAAGCATACAGGTATCGCATTAACCGACCTTGGCTTTATGCGTTCACTCAATATCATTCGTTTAAACCTTGGACTGAATGATGGTGAGGTCTTTAAACAATGGTGTATTGAAAAAAAACTCGATATGAGCATTGTTGAAACTACCTTTAGAAACCTGTTACTCATCAAGCGTCTTGCCAATGCCTATGCTTGTGAGCATCAGCTTAATTATGGGTTTTAGGGAGTAAACGAGAAAACTAAAGAATTACAATACCAGGCGTGTGGTTGTCTTGGTTTTTCTTAGCTGATTGCTTTAGGAAATTGGCTGTTTTATCTGGTAAATCAATATTTGTTAACGCAAGATCATATAAACTTGCTGTGAGTAAGCGTCCACCGGTCATCGTAAATGCTTTATCTATCGCATTATGCATAATGGCTTTTATATCTTCAAAAATATAATCAACTGATATTTTATCTTCAGGTGTTGACATCATCGTATAAAAGGTTCGCGCCATGCCCATATTGGCAAGGAAATCAGGCACTACCGCAAGCTTACCATCGAGATATTGTGAGCAAAGCCCATAACAGTATTCACTTTCAACAAACGGATGGTTTGCGCCACATGCAATAAGTTCAAGTCCTGATTTTTGCATTTGATCAATAAAGTTTTTATCAATAATGTTAGATCCAGCGGCAGGGATTAAGACATCAATATTCGCGGATATTAGTTGTTGATTAAATTGTTGATGCGTCAGATTATCGGTTAATACATTAAGTACTCTACGGCTTTTAACAACTTGATTGATTTCATACTCACTTAACCCTTTATCACGGATGACGCCTGCATCTCGGTCAGTCATTGCGACAATTACAGCACCTGCCTGATGCAAGTAAAAGGCCGCGGCTGCACCCACATTGCCCGCACCTTGAATATAAATACGTTTATTTTGAATACTTTCATTGCGAGCATGATAATAAGCAATAGCCGTTTGTGCCACACCGAAACCTGTGACCATTTCAGCAAGTTTAATATCTGCCTGCCCCACTTTAACACTGGCATTTAACAAATGCATATTATGGTAAGCTGCTTGCGTTCTAAAGTGATCCCCCTGACAAAAGGCATGAATAATCCCTTGTTGTGAGTTGTCGATCCCCAAACCACGCAATAAATGGTTGATCTTATGAATATCAGTATTTAAATCACTACCAGTGCCATAATACTCCGTTAATAAGGGGCGAATAGCTTCATACCAACGCTCAAGAATCGCATATTTATCAGGATGATCTGGGTCGATACGAATACCTGTTTTAGCCCCGCCAATTGCAGGTCCTGATAGCGCAAATTTAATCTCCATAATTTTGGCTAATGTGGTTACTTCTTCTAAAGTAATATGCTCATGCACACGTGTACCGCCACCTGCGGCATTGCCACGCAATGAGTTAATCACCAAAAAGCCTCGCGCTGTAGATCGCTTGTCTTTCCACTGAAAGGTAATCTCCGGTTCCTGTTGTGAGAAATGCTGTAAACGATCAACCACACTATTTTGAAAATCCGTTAAATTCATTTTTATTCCTTATATTTCCTTTATCCCTTTTCAATCGTAGGGGCGTATTGCATACGCCCTTGTATATTTACTGATTACTGGAGTTATGCACTTTTTCTATCTCAACACCCCGCCTCGCAAGCTCGGCACCCCTCTTGCAAAGAGGGGAATATAAAATCATCGTTGCCTAATTCCCCTCTTTTTAAGAGGGGTGGCAGCCGTAGGCTGACGGGGTGTTTGTACAATCATAATTTTTATATAATGCACAACTGCAATTAATTTAGCAAAGCATCAACTTTAGCGGCACAAATAAAATCATTTTCCGTCAAGCCATCAACGGCATGTGTTGTGAAATGTACCACACAACGATTGAAGCTTACCTCTAGATCTGGGTGATGCCCTTCACTATTGGCAACCCATGCCACAGCATTGACAAATGCCATGGTTTTATAAAAACCTCTAAATTCAAATATGCGTGTTATTTTCTTGCCACATGCACTTAACTGCCACAATGGCAATTTCTGCAAGTAGCTTTGTGCTTCAGCTTTTGTAAATGGTGTAAAGTCACCGTACTCACAAACTTGGCATTTCTTATCTAGTAAATTTTCCATAACGTTTCCTTAAACTTTCAAAAACCGTAGGGGCGTATTGCATACGCCCTCACATCACATATTACATTTTATTCAGTCAACTCAAGCCCTTCATTTTCCAAAGGCTTTTCCTTTTTGGGAAACAACGCTCTAAACTCAGGCAAGCGCTGAGATTTTTTAATTAAATCAATAAAGTCGTCTTTTAATACGTTATAAATACTTTCATAAGAATGGACGATATAATAAATCGGTTGATAAATATCAATGCGATATGGCGTTCTTAATATATTTAAAGCATCAAACCGCTCATAACGCACCTTGGGGTCTTCCAACGCATAAACCGTCTCACCCATTGATGATAAAATCCCGCCGCCATAACAACGCAATCCCTGAGGGGTATTAATCAAACCAAACTCAACAGTAAACCAATAAAAGCGCGCTAACAATCTTTGAACATCCGGTGTTTGCCCAACCCCTAGCTCTCCATAACGCTGCATAAAATCAGCATAAACCGGATGAGCCAACATTGGGCAATGACCAAATAGCTCATGAAATATATCCGGCTCTTGTAAATATTTAAGCTCTTCTGGCGTGCGAATAAAGGTTGCACAAGGAAATTTACGCTCAGATAGTAATTTAAAAAAGCGATCAAAACCAATCAGTGCAGGTACTGGCTCCACAGCCCACCCCGTGACCTTCTGCAATTTTTCATTAACATCAGGGATCTGTGGAATACGATTAACTGGAAAATCAAGAAATTCCAAGCCCTTTAAATACTCATCGCAAGCACTCCCTTGAATAATCTTAAGTTGCGCTTCCATGAGTGTTTGCCAAGTATTGTTCTCTATTTCATCATAGACAACAAACCCACGATAATCTGGCTTTTTAGAAACATACTTGCTGTTTGTTTTCATGCTCATTCTCCCTTTGAGCGTTGTTGTTTGTAAGTGTAGCTGAAAATGGCACAATTTCGCCAGTCAGCTCGCCAAAACCAACTTTATACCCTTGTCCTTGGCAAAATCCCACTATACGTGCAGCGTCACCATCTTGTAAAAACACGCGCTTATCACCATTTTTCAAGACAACTGGGTGCTTACCACCTTCGGTAATTTCTAAGAAACAGCCCAAGCTATCTTTTGTTTTGCCACTTATGGTTCCGGATGCCAAGATATCTCCTGTCATCATCGGGCAGCCGTTAACACTATGATGTGCTAGCTGCTGCATCATATCCCAATACATGTGTTTATAATTGGTGGTTGAGATGACTTCATAGTCTAACTCTTTAGCGGGTTTAATCGATAATTGCAGCTCAACATCCACTGCCCAATCTTCTTTACGTTTAAGATAATTTAAGACGTCAGTTTCTTGTTTTGGTGATGACACACGAAATGGCTCTAGCGCATCTAAGGTCACAACCCAAGGTGAGATAGAGGTGGCAAAGTTTTTTGATAAAAAAGGCCCCAATGGCTGATATTCCCATTTTTGAATATCACGCGCACTCCAGTCATTGACCAATACCATGCCGATCATATGTTCAGGCGCTTGATCAATAGTAACCGATTGTCCATGCTGCGAAGGCATGCCAATAATTGCACCCATCTCCACCTCAACATCTAAGGCTTTAGATGGACTAAAGATCGGTGCTTCATCAGGATTTGGTTTAATTTGACCATTTGGGCGCACAACTTTAGTGCCACTAACAACAACGCTTCCTGCTCGTCCATCATAAGCAACGGGGAGGTGCAACCAGTTGGGTAATAACGGATTATCTTTATCACGAAACATCTTACCGACATTCTCAGCATGCTCACGTGAGGAATAAAAATCAGTAAAGCCTTTAACCTCAATCGGTAAATAAACTGTGCAATCGCTTTGCTTTATTAGCACTTTATCTTTTAATGATTTGTTATCACGTAAAGTTGCTGTCTCACTATTAAGTAAATCGCTAATGATTTGTCTTAATTCACGCACCTTTTCACGCCCATGTTGAAATAGATCATTTAAGGCGTTCATTTGCGCCAAGTCGACATTGAACTCATGCAGTAAGCCCTTGTTATAAGCTGCCTTGACATCCAAAATATATTGGCCAATCGCAACGCCAATACGCTTTTTAGTTTTATCTTCACCAACTTTAGTGAAAATGCCAAAAGGTAAATTTTGAATGGGGAAATGACAGTCTTTATCGATTACAATAAATGATTTTAAGTTAGGGTTATTTGCTTTAATTGTTAACATTATTCGATGACCTCTTGTGTAAATTGTGCTTTTAATGATGACCAACAACTCAGATAATTCTGCTGACGCAGCTCACTCATTAGCGCAAACTCGGTTAATTGCCATGGTAGGCGTGATTCAAACATAAATGCCATGGTGTTTTGATAGCGTACAGGATTAAGCGTCATCTCTGATGCATGAGTAAATGTATCATAATCTGGACCATGTGCTGACATTGGATTATGTACACTGATGCCTCCTGGCTGAAATCCCTTACCTTTAGCATCATAGACACCGGTTAATAATCCCATGCATTCGCTCATGATATTGCGATGATAGTAAGGTGGTCTAAAGGTGTCCTCGCCAACTACCCAGCGCGGTGGGAAAATGACAAAATCAACATTTGCCGTACCTGTATTTAATGATGGCGCAGTAAGTACCGTAAAGATACTTGGATCGGCATGATCTTTGAGCACGGTATTCACAGGACAAAATAAATCAAGATCATATTTATACGGATATAAATTGCCATGCCATGCAACCACATCTAAAGGTGAGTGGTTAATCTGACCTTGCCACAGGCGCCCTTGATATTGGCAATATAATAAAGCGCTTTGTGTCTTATCCTCAAATGAGGCAACAGGTGCTAAGAAATGACGCTCTTCTGCTAAGCCATTCGCACCAATGGGTCCTCGCTCTGGCAAATAAAACGTACTTGAATTAGATTCACAAATATAACCACGTGCATGCTCATCGAGTAACTCAACCACATAGCGTACACCGCGTGGAATAACGACCACTTCATGTGGTCTTGCTTCAATCACGCCATATTCTGTTCTAAAACGCAAACGCCCTTGTTGTAATACATACAGCCAATCACCATCCGCACTGTAAAAATAACGATTCTCCATCGATTGATTGATCGCATATAGATGTACTGCTGCTGACTCATTATACATCATGGTCACAAGCCCTTGTATGAGATCTATCTTCTCATGTGGCGTAGCTAAAGCATGCCAACGCATCTGCTCAGGAGGTGTCAACACATCATCTTGATGGTAGTGATTACGCAATAAGCTCTCTTTAATCAATGTAAATTTCGGACTATGTAACACCGATGGGCGAATGCGATATTGCCATGCTTTAAAATTTTGCGCGCGTGGCGCAGTAAAAGCGCTGTTATTGACTTGCTCCGCATATAAACCGAAAGGGGCTACTTGCGGTGAGTTACGATCTTGAGGTAATGCGCCTTTTAATGCCTCACTTGCAAAATAACTATGAAATCCTAGCTGATAATCCAACATTTTATTCATGCTCCTTTAGCATAACTTGCTCGGGTGATGCATCAAAAAATGCCGGATGCTTCATGGCATGCTTATAGATTCTCTGAATCGTTGGAAAACTGCTGATATCGACATTAAAGCGCTTAGCATTAAATACTTGTGGGATAAGACAGATATCTGCCAAGCTAATCTCATCACCAAAACAATACATACCTGCTGTTTGCTGTAAGGTTTTCTCTAAGGCTGAAAAGCCTAGTTGTACCCAATGTGTATACCATTTATTAATATGCGTCTCATTTGCAGCAAACTCAGATTTCAAAAAATTAAGTGTGCCTGAGTTGTTCAAAGGGTGAATATCACAAGCTATCGTCAAAGCAAAGGCTTTAACCTTAGCCTTTAATACGGGATCAATTGGGTAGATTGAATGCTTAGGATACTTATCTTCTAAGTAATCAATCATTGCCAAAGATTGCGTGATAATAACATTACCATCTTGTAACGCAGGTACGCGTGATTGCGGATTAATCATTTTATAGTCACTTGAGAATTGCTCTCCACCATGATTAATTAAATGAATCTCTTTTGATTCATAACTTATTTTTTTAAGTTGCAAGGCAATGCGTACGCGGAAACTTGCGGATGAACGAAAATAATCATATAAAATCATCTTATGTCCTTAATTATTTATGCTCTTGCGTACTTAACACACCACGCTCGATTTGATCAAGCTCAATTGAGTCAAACAGGGCTTGGAAGTTGCCCTCACCAAAGCCATCATCACCTTTGCGTTGAATGATTTCAAAAAATACCGGACCGATCACAGTATTGGTGAAAATCTGCAATAAATAGCCGCCTTCTTTAGTTGGCGCGCCATCGATTAAAATACGATTTTTGTGCATGCGCTCAACGGACTCAGGATGATACGGCAGGCGTTCATGCGTCTTGGTGTAATAGCTATCAGGCGTATGCATAAACTCAACACCTGAATCTTTGAGCTTTTCGACCGTTGCAAAGATATCCTGACTTTCCAAGGCAATGTGCTGAATTCCTTCACCATTAAACTCACGCAAAAACTCTTCAATTTGCGAATGATCATCGGCAGATTCATTAATTGGAATCTTGATTTTTAAGCATGGACTTGTCATCGCCCGACTCAATAATCCTGTGAGTTTACCCTCGATATCAAAGTAACGAATTTGGCGAAAGTTAAATAGATCAATATAGTAATTTGCCCATTTATCCATATTGCCACGAAAAACATTATGCGTCAGATGATCTATATATAACAAACCACACTCATTGTTTTGCATCTGAGCTTTCGCATCAGGAATCATTTCAAATAATCCACTGTCGATAATTGATGAATAATCTGTTAAATAAAGCTTTGTGTCAGCAATGCCATGGATGACTTCAATACTTTGGCCATGCCAGTCATCCGTATTATGCGTTTTCAATTTAGCACCCTTTTTAATGCAGTGTGCTAAGGCATGCTCAACATTTTCAACCACAAAACCCATACCACATGCGCCTGATTGATGCGCCTCTTTAAATGCTTTAGCAAAACCTTGTGATTCATTATTCAACAAAAAGAAAATATCATTTTGTTGCCATAATTCAATGGTTTTAGTTTTATGCTGCCCAACTAAGGTAAAACCCAAAAGGCTAAACAAATTACGCATTTTCTGCGGTGTTGTGCTGACAAATTCCAAGAAACTAAATCCGCGTGTTCCCGCTGGATTTGTCGTCATATCCATTTTACTCATTCCAATCTCCTTGTTGCTGTAACACCCATCATCAAATAATTGAAGTCGGGCATAGACATAATGAAAAATCGATACAAAACGGAATACTCCAGATAAACTCACTGAATTATATTAAGTATATACAGGAAATACGCCCGTTTAAGTGGCGTTAACATAGCATAGCTTGGCTGGTTTTGCACCCAGATCACAACGGAAAAAATGAAAAAATATTGAAATTATTTTAAAGAGGAAATTATTCTACAACCTGAAGAGTTATTTTTCATACTGTGGCTTCGACTTACACTCAGCCAACGCTAAGTGGGGGCGTATGGCATACGCCCCTATGTCTTAACAATTATCTTTTGTCTTCTTTGATTTCAAGCTTCTTACCCGCTACCCACACTTTCTTTAAATGCTCGATAACATTCTTTGGTGTATCACTCGGTAAATCCACTGTGCTGAACTGATCAAATAATTTGATATGCCCGATATTACGACTATTAATACCCGCTTCATTGGCAATGGCACCGACGATATTGCGCGGCTCAACACCATCACTACGACCTACCTCAATGCGATAAGTTGTCATATTCATATCTGGCGAGCGACGCGCCCCTCTATCACGACCGCCACGATCATCACGACGATTGCTAAAGCGATCATTTCTATCACTTCTACGACCATCACGTCCGCCACGCTCCGAGCGATCAAAACGATCAGATCTTCTTGACTCTTGGACCTGAATTTCTTTAACAAAAAGTTTTTTGTCGCCTTGCGCTAAAAAGGCAAGTGCTGCCACCATATCATCAGCTTCAGCGCCATACTCAGTCGCAAATTCTTGCATTAATTCTTTAAACTTACTTAAATCTTTATGACGAATAATCTCAGCTGTTTCATGTTTAAAGCGTGCAACACGTTTTTCAGTAATTTCTTTAGCACTTGGTAACTGCATCTCTTCCATCGTATGACGAATAACGCGCTCGAGCATGCGTAATTGACGCAAATCTCTGGTGTAAATCAATGAAACTGCATCACCTTCACGTCCAGCACGCCCCGTACGACCAATACGATGTACATATGCTTCATTATCTTGTGGTAAATCATAGTTGATTACGTGACTAATACGCTCAACATCCAAACCACGTGCCACAACATCTGTTGCGACAAGAATATTAATTTTAGACGCTTTTAACTGGTCAATTATATACTCACGTTGGTTTTGTTGCATATCACCATTAATCGCTGCAGCTAAGTGACCACGCGCTTTTAAGCCATCAGCTACTTCAATGGTTGAGGTTTTGGTTTTAACAAACACCATTACACCATCGGTATCTTCAACTTCTAATACGCGATCAAGCGCATCTAATTTCGACAAACCTTTTACGACCAAAAAGCGTTGTTTAATGGTCTTAGCAGTTGCTGCTTTTGTTTTGATCTGTACTTTACACGGCTCACGCAAATATTCATTGACGATATTTAATACATCACGTGGCATCGTTGCTGAGAATAGCAAACGCTGACATGCTTCAGGTGTGTGCGATAGCACCCATTTGACATCATCAATAAAGCCCATACGTAGCATTTCATCCGCTTCGTCTAATACTAATGCTTTTAATGCATCTAGCTTTAATGTGCCTTTACGCATATGATCCATTACACGTCCAGCCGTACCAACAACGACCTGTACACCGCGACGCAGTGCCTGAATTTGGCGACCATATTCTTGACCACCATAAATAGAGGCAACTTCAAGCTTAGCAATATTCTTAGAAAAAGATTCAAACGCTTCAGCAACTTGGATCGCAAGCTCACGTGTTGGCGTTAAGACCAATACTTGCG
This sequence comes from Caedibacter sp., assembly GCA_020629575.1. GTDB lineage: Bacteria > Pseudomonadota > Gammaproteobacteria > Francisellales > Francisellaceae > Caedibacter. Next base: position 12,684 of record JAHDDB010000023.1, read on the forward strand.
GCATACGTTCTTTGCCAGATAAATCCATGTTATTTAGAAGTGGCAATGCAAATGCTGCAGTTTTACCCGTTCCAGTTTGCGCTTGTCCTAATACATCACGGCCTTGCAATACAAAAGGAATAGTATTTGCTTGGATTGGAGTTGGTGTTTGGTAACCCATTGCTTCAATAGCTGACATTATTTTTTCGTTTAAGCCCAAATTATGAAAGCTTAATTCTTGAGATTCATTGTTCTCGGTACTCATAGTGATTTAAAACCCAAAAGTTATGATACCCATCACTGCCCCTTCTGCGTTTTAAACGACTACAAACGATACGCGACGAGTATGTTGTTGATAAATTCAAGGCGACATTGTACCTGAATAAACAAAAAGGTACAGAACTATTTAAAGTTAATTTGTTCAAAATAACACCAGATCTTTAAAGAAGCTTACGTAACTCAAAAATGTATGCCACAACTATTGGTTACACTCAATATTCTATGATACCCTTAGCCAAATTTTTTTGGCAACTTATTTTGCTCTATGACAAGTCACTGGAATACGAAAGAAACAATTACATTACCTGCCGAGCTTAAGCATTGGCTATTTGATGTCAAACGCTTAGGTGTCACTTTGGCACAGTCCATACCTAACATCGACTTAAAGTGCATTGATGAATACCATGCGCCCATGGATGATGATGAAGCTGAGCTTTTGAACTTAAGTGAGCGCGCAAGTCGTATTCGTCTAATTAAACACCATCATCAAAATAACACTTATGTGTTTGGACGGACAATTATCCCTCAAAGCACGTATAAACGTTATCAAGATTGTTTTGACTCATTAGGTAATAACTCCATCGGCGAGCACTTTTTATTTAAAAATACACATATCACACGCAGTGAGTTCTATGTCAAACTTTGTCCATTTGATCTTTTAAAGCACAAACTTAACTTAAATAACACCTTTTCTACCAGCTCACTATGGGTGCGTGCATCTATTTTTACACTGGATGCTGAGCATCAGCTGTTAATTGAAGAATTTTTTGTGCATATGCCACCTGTTTAAACTTAAGCAATACCCATCGTAAATTATTTTGCGGTGTTTACTTGTAAAGTAGTTTGTGAAGATTAAAGCACGCAAAATACAAAGCAAAAAATTCTGTAAAATGGTTTATGATGGGTATAAAACAAGTATACTTAGCCCCTTACTATAAATAATACTAATATCACCATATTATATGAAAGCTTATTTTTACTTGATGCGCCTGCATCGCCCAATTCCTATCTTAATCATTCTTTACCCCACTTTATGGGGACTTTTTGCGGCCACTCCTGCACTACCTAGCTTCAAAATTTTTATTATCTTTGTGCTTGGTGTGATTATTATGCGCACAGCAGGATGCATCTTTAACGACATTGCTGATCGCGATTTTGACGGGCAAGTCAAGCGCACTGCCACGCGCCCCATAGCAACAGGAGAGATCTCTGTTAAACAAGCTGTTTTTGTTGGTATATTTTTACTTTTTATCGCTTTTATTCTGGTATTACAGCTTAATCTTATGACTATTTTACTGTCACTTATTGCTGTCATATTAGCGCTTAGCTATCCACTTTTTAAACGCTTCTTTGCCGTCCCACAACTGGCCTTAGGCTTCGCCTTTAATTTTGGCATTATCATGGCTTATGCAGCCCAGATTAATCACATTTCTTTATCTGCTTGGGTGTTATATCTTGCCACTATTTTTTGGACAATTTCTTATGACACGATGTATGCGTTAGCTGATAAAGATTATGATCTAACACTTAACTTACACTCCTCTGCGATTACCTTTGGCAAACATAATCTGTTGATCATGAGCATTTTCCAGATACTAACCATTATTTGTCTCGCAGTCTTTGGCATGTTACAACATTATAATACTGTCTTTTTCTTATCGTTAGTCATCATTGCCGTGTTATTTTTTTATCAGCATAAGACGTGGCAAAAAGGCGGCATTGCCCAGTGTATTAAGGCATTTTCAGATAATCACTGGGTTGGTCTTGTTATTCTATTGGCAATTTTGATGCAATAGCTATACTTTATACACTCAATGCACAAAAAGGATTTTACATGCGCTATTTAAGCATTCTACTTTTAGGGTATATTCAGTTTGGTTTTAGCTGTACTGATATTTTTATCAACAAATCCCCATTTCATATCACAGCACGCACACTTGATTTTCCATTAAAGCTATATACTCAAAGCTTTGAAACTTATAGTTGGTATCAAAAGATATTTCAAACTGATATTAATATCACCCACATCACTTCTCGTGCTTTTAGCTTTTACACAGGATATCTTGATGTTGAGAATACAACTAATCTTATTGCCAATCACGATAAAGTCCCTAAAGATAAACTTGCTCATTGGCAAAACAAATATGGTTTTTTCGGACGCTTAGGTTTTATTGGTTATACCTTAACCGACGGCATAAATACACAAGGTCTAAGTATTGCAGCGCTTTATTTACCAGACAGCGTTTATCCCAAATACAACGCTCATGATCCGCGTCCTGCACTTGGCATTTATGATTTATCCAATTTTATCTTAGGCATGGCCAACACAACCGCTAATGCATTAAAGCTTATTATGCAATATCAATTAGTGAAATCAGCAATGTATGCTACCAGTGGCTTGTACATCAAAGATATCCCCTTACACATTGTCATTCGTGATAAAACAGGACATAGTGCAGTCATTGAGTTTATCGATGGCAAAACCATTATTTATAACCATGCCACGAATGTACTCACCAATGCACCTGATTATGAATGGCAGATTAAAAACCTGACACACTATAAAACCTTAAATGATAAAGATGCCAAAGCAAGTCTGCCATTTGCTCCTTTTATCCCGAACTATAAAACGGTAATTAAATACGCACAACCTGAAGATGCTGGCCTTCTTGGTATGCCTGGAGATTATACATCCGTCTCACGCTTTGTACGCGCTAGCATTTTGACACGTGAATCACCAACACCACAAAACACCGAGCAAGCGCTATATCAAGCAAAAACAATTCTCTCGAGTGTCACCGTGCCCTATTATGAGGCAACGGCAACCTTATGGCAGTCAATTAAAGATCTAGATAATAAACGTATCTATTATCGTGATTTACTGTATTACGATCGTGATCGCATTAAACAAAATACCTTAAACAACGGCTTTGTTGAATATGATCTAACAAAGATGGATTTTATTGCACATACGCCAGAGCAATTAAATTCAGGATTGAGAACCACCCCCGAGGATCAAATTTCGGGGGTATTATCCATTAACGATATTCCTGGGTTAAATGATGCCAAAAATTTAGGGTTTAACTAAAGCATTAATGCCAACTCAGTTGCCTCTTTAATCGCGCGCTTCGCATCAACCTCTGCTGCGACATGCGCACCACCAATGATATGTACGTTTTTAACACCTTGCTCTATTAAATCATTGTATAATGATCTATCCGACTCTTGTCCAGCACAAATCACCACTTGGTCAACTTCAAGTAATTTCTTCTCACCTTTAAGTGTGATATGCAACCCAGCATCATCAATTTTGTCATAACTCACACCACTTAACATCTTAACCTTTTGATGCTTCAAGGTAGTGCGGTGAATCCAACCAGTTGTTTTACCTAGGCGTTTTCCTAGTCTTTCATCTTTGCGTTGCAATAGATAGACTTCTGCTTTTGGCACGGACTCATGCGGTTTGGTCAAACCACCGCGATGCGCCAAAGTGACATCAACTCCCCATTCGTGATAATAATCTTCAGCATTTTCACCGATTTTTTTACCGGCAAACACCAGAAAAACAGATACATCAAAACCAATGCCACCGGCACCAATAACTGCGACCTTTTTGCCAGCTGCCACTTCACCATTTAACAGCTGCATATAATTAACAACCATCGGATGATCAATCCCATCAATCTTAGGAATCCGAGGCATAACACCTGATGCAATCACAATCTCATCATAATTGAGTGATTTTAAATCCTCTACATTAACTTTGGTATTAAGCTTAACATTGACCTTGTTTGTATTTAGCTGATACTCAAAATAACGCAATGCTTCGGAGAACTCTTCTTTACCCGGCGTTTTTGCACTTAATTTAAATTGACCTCCGACCTTATCAGATGCTTCATAAAGATCAATCTGATGGCCGCGCTTGGCAAGCTCAATTGCCACCGTGCATCCAGCGGGTCCCGCGCCAATCACAGCAATATTCTTTTTATCCTTTGCAGGCTTTGATTGCATTAGACTTTCATTACAAGCATAAGGATTAACCAAGCAAGAAGCCTGTTTGCCAACAAAGACGTGATCTAAACAGGCTTGATTACACGCGATACAGGTATTAATTGCTAGGGATTGGTTATTTTGTGCTTTTTTGACAAAATCAGGATCAGCTAATAATGGGCGCGCCATTGAAATAAGATCTGCTTTTTGCTTTTGTAAAATATCTTCAGCTATTTCTGGTGTGTTAATACGGTTAACGCAAACTACAGGAATATTAATATGCTTACGGATTTCCTCGGTAATCGGCACAAAAGCCGCGCGTGGTACTTGCGTGCTAATCGTTGGGATACGCGCTTCATGCCAGCCAATGCCTGAATTAATAATCGTCACACCCGCTTTTTCTAAGGCTTTAGCTAAAGTAACGACCTCATCAAAACTGCTGCCCTTATCAACCAGATCAAGCATTGATAAACGAAACATAATAATAAAGTCTTCACCGACTTTCTGTCGCGTTGCTTTGATGATTTCAAGCGGCAAACGCATCCGATTTTCAAAGCTGCCACCCCATTTATCTTTACGTTTATTAGTATGCTCAACAAGAAACTGATTAATTAAATACCCCTCAGATCCCATGATCTCAACACCATCATAACCTGCCTCTTTGGCAAGTATAGCCGCACGTGCGAAGTGTTTAATCGTGCGCTTAATGCCACAATTACTTAATGCTCTGGGTTTAAATTTATTCATCGGCGCTTTAAGCTTTGAAGCACTGACACACAAAGGATGATAACCATAGCGCCCAGCGTGTAAGATCTGCATCAGAATTTTGCCATCTGCTTTGTGTACCGCCTCAGTCACTAAACGGTGTTTTTTAACTTCCTTTTGATTGGTTAGCTTAATAGCAAAGGGGTAAAGCCATCCTGAGATATTAGGTGCCACACCTCCTGTGACAATCAAACCCACACCTCCTTCAGCGCGCTTTTGATAGAAATAAGCCAAACGCTCAAATCCACCTTTTTGCTCCTCAAGCCCCGTGTGCATCGACCCCATTACCACGCGATTTTTTAACGTCGTGAAGCCTAAATCCAAAGATTCTGATAATAATGGATAAGGATTTTTTTGATCCGTCATAATAATATAAACTCCTCTTTATGTTTCTCCCTGCAGTCAATAGATAAATTATTGATGATTAATACCTAAAGCAAACCAATAGCTGGCAAATGCCTCCTCAACAATATCAGCTATTAATTGTAAAAAAGGCGCATAATGCTGATTCACATGCGCATCATCTAATGCATTATAATATTCCAAACGCTTACTGACAGGTAATACTGCAGGTGGGTAACCATGTTGCATTAAAATTAAGTTCATCAATAGTCTACTGGTACGCCCATTACCATCAACAAAAGGGTGTATTTTCACAAACTCACTATGCACACGAGCTGCTTTTTCTATCGGATGCATATTATGCCATGAAGCATAGTCACTTATTAATGAAGACATTAATTCATCCAAATGAATATATTCAGGTGGCACATGAGTTGCACCAATAATTTGTACGTTTACTTCTCGATATCTTCCTGCATTGTCATCATCAATTTGCTTTAAAATCAATTGATGCAAAGATTTAATAACCCACGCATTAATTGGCGTATTTTCATTAACCAAAGTTTCAATATATAGAATTGCTTCTTTATGATTGATTGCCTCAAAGTGCTCTCTTAACGTTTTACCCCCAACGGTAATCCCTTCAAGTGCAACTTTTGTTTCCTTAAGTGTCAGCGTATTTCCTTCAATCGCATTAGAGTGATACGTCCAGTTTAGAATAAGATTTTCATGTAAATTGTGAACAACCTCTTTAGGCAAAGGGCGATATGCATCAAGCTTTTGCTTCATTAAGGTATATTTACTAAAGTCCATCGTTAATCTCTTTGATACTTTTCTTTAACATACTGATCAACGATCACCATAAACTCTTTAGCAATATGCTCGCCTCTTAATGTATGCTTTTTCTGTCCATCGATAAACACTGGTGCAACAGGTGCCTCACCCGTACCTGGCAGACTAATACCGATATTGGCATGTTTACTTTCACCTGGACCATTTACCACACAGCCCATTACCGCAACTTTCATGTTTTCAACACCGATATATTGATGCTTCCACATGGGCATTTGCTCACTAAGATAGTTTTGAATATCATTGGCAAGCTCACGGAAAAAACTACTGGTTGTCCGTCCGCATCCTGGGCATGAGGAAACTGTTGGCGTGAACGCTCTTAAGCCCATCGTTTGCAAGATCTCACGACAGACTTTTACTTCATTGGTGCGTGGCGCACCTGGCTCTGGTGTTAAGGATACACGAATGGTGTCGCCTATACCTTGCTGTAATAAATAACCAAGGCTCACACTACTGGCAACAATACCTTTAATCCCCATCCCTGCTTCAGTTAATCCTAAATGCAAAGGATACGGGCATTCACGTGCGAGCTTTTGGTAAACTTCAATTAAATCCTGAACATCACTGACCTTACATGATACGATGATTTTATCAGCCTTAAGTCCCAAACGCTCAGCATACTCTGCACTTGATAGCGCTGACTCAATCAGCGCTTTGTGCATAATCTCACGCGCGGATAACGGTACCGTCAGTTGACTATTCTCATCCATCAACTTTGCTAATAGGGCTTGATCTAAGCTACCCCAATTGACACCAATACGCACTGGCTTATCGTATTCAATCGCCCTTTGCACAATCTCAGCAAACTGTGTATCTTTCTTGCGACCAAAGCCAACATTGCCTGGATTAATGCGATATTTATCCAGTGCTTTAGCACATTCTGGAAAGTCTGCTAATAATCTATGACCATTGTAGTGAAAGTCGCCAACTAAAGGCACATCACAGTCCTTTTGTAATAAGCGCTTTTTGATCTCAGGGACGGCTTTAGCTGCTTCTTCATCATTAACCGTAATGCGCACAAGCTCGCTACCCGCGCGATGAAGTGCTAAAACTTGTGACACTGTTTTTTCAATATCGGCAGTCGCTGTATCCGTCATCGATTGCACGACAACCGGCGCTCCACCACCAATTGTGATATTCCCTACTTTTACCGCAATAGACTTATGCATAGTATGGCTATAGTCCTAATTTGTGTTCGATTAATTTCTCAAGTTTCACCGTATCAATGGCAAACTTACGAATACCTTCGGCTAATTTCTCCGTTGCCATTGGGCTTTCATTCATTGCCCATCTAAAATCACCTTCTGTTAATTTGCGATCTGATTGATTGGTTTTTTCAGTCTCAACTAACTGTCTATTTAACGTATTATCATCCTGCTGTAACTGTTGTAATAAGTTTGGCGCAATCGTCAGTGCATCACATCCTGCTAAGGCTTCTACTTGTCCAACATGGCGGAAACTTGCCCCCATTACAATCGTTTGATAACCATAACGCTTGTAATGCTGATAAATTTCTTTAACCGATAACACACCGTTATCTTCACTGATATCAGGGAAGCTTGTTGCACCTTGCTCTTTCATATACCAGTCAGTAATACGACCAACAAAGGGGGAAATCAAAAAGACTTTAGCCTGCGCGCAGGCTATGGCTTGGGCAATACTAAACATCAAGGTTAAGTTACAGTTAACCCCCTCTTTTTCAAGCACTTCAGCAGCCTTAATCCCTTCCCAGGTTGATGCAATCTTGATAAGTACACGCGATTTATCAACACCAACTTCTTGGTATTTATGAATTAAGCGACGCGCGTAATCAATGGTCGCTTCTCTATCAAACGATAAACGCGCATCAACTTCAGTGGAAACACGTCCAGGGATTACCTTTAAAATCTCAACACCGAAACTTACTGCCATATCAAGCATTGCCTCATCAATACGTGATTTACCACTTAAATGTGCACTTTTTGATAACGCTTGATCAATCACATAATCGTATGTTGGCATTTTAGCTGCATTTAACAACAGGCTTGGATTTGTCGTCGCATCAACGGGTTGATATACTTTAATTTGCGCAAAGTCGCCGGTATCAGCAACCACTTTGGTCATTTGTTTTAACTGTTCTAATTTATTCATCTGTTTTTCCATTTTTTACTGTTTTTCACTGTCTATATCTTATTGTGTCATAGCATATAGTTGATTAGCTTCACGCTCAAGCTTTCGCCTAGCAATATAACACTTCTTGTATATCCGCATAGCCCTCAAGACACATTACAAGGCGATCAAATCCTAAAGCAACACCTGAGCACTCAGGAATTTGATCAAGACAGGCTAATAAGTCTTGATCAATAGGGGTAGCTGCTTTGTCAAGGCTTTGACGCAAATCTAAATCATGCTGAAAACGCTTGGCTTGTTCAGTCGCACTGATTAACTCATAATAGCCATTGGCTAACTCAATGCCTTGATAAAAAAGCTCAAAACGCTTAGCAACCATTTGCCCACTACTATCTGGCGTCACGCGCGCTAAGGCAGCTAGCACTTCAGGGTAATCATAGACAAACACAAATTGGTGCGCTTTAAGTTTAGGCTCAATGACATGGGTGAATAATACATCTAAGCACTCAATGATATTTGGACTTGCTAGGCCTTGAATATCACCGACATGCTGATAAAGCGCTTTTTGCAAAGAGCTCAAGCCTGCCGTATGTGGAT
>JAHDDB010000189.1 GCA_020629575.1 Caedibacter sp.
AAGAATTAAATGAATAGAAAAGATCCCTATAAACCTATGCTTTTCAAGAGGGGTGCCAAGCTTGCGAGGCGGGGTGTTGAAATAGAAAAAGTGCGTAACTTCAGTGATTAAGCATAAATCGAAGCCTTTATATACCGCTCGTAAATCATTTTGCGGTGTTCGATGTCAAAGAAGTTTGTGATGATTTTGAGTGATTGTATTGCAGGTAATAGCTAGGACTATTAGTAAAACACAATCACTCAAAAGTGCAGGAAATTCGACGGCAGAAATATTGTAAAATGTTTTGTGAGCGGTATAAGCATACCACTCTCGGGAGTATACAATACGCCCCTACGATTTAGTCAATCGATGAGTTATCACCTGTGCCATATTACCCACTGACTTTTTCACAGCATCCGATAAAACATCATCCTTCACAAATAAATGCTTTCCTTGCACACCATAAAACAGTACATGATCTATCGGCATATTAAGCGCATTTGCCAGTGCCAAAGAGGGTGCGACACCAATATTATGAGAAGATAGGAACCCACTAAACTCAAGAATCTCATGAGACTGTAGCGTGAATTGCATACCGGGTTCAACGCCCGCATTAACTGCATCGATTAGAATGATTTGAGCATAGTCTTTTTCTAAGAAACGTAATAAGTTCAAACCTGGTCGATCGGCAATCTCAATATCGATATGTAAACGTTGACCACTCTTGAGCATCTCTTTGATTTCTTTTGCTACTAACCAACCGAATTGATCATCGCCAAAAGGCGAGCCAATACCAAGAACAAGTGTTTTTTGTTTTCTCGTCATTATTAAAACCGATAAAACCTTAATGCATTATCACAAAAAACCTCACCTTTACCTGCACATAATTGATCCAGTGTTTCAAACCACTCAAGTGGGTTGTCACGAAAACACACGGGATTATTTGAAGCATACATGAGTCTTTGGTAACCAAAACAATCAATCGTATAGTCAATAATTGCTTTACTATGCGCAAGCTGTCCTAACATTTGCAGTCCTGATAATTTCAGTGAAACGTTCTCAACCTCAGATAAGACTCGCATACTTTGCTGCCATAGCTGACGCTGCTCATCATTACCCCATAATGGCAAACCACAATGCTCAATCGCTGTTTTAACACGTGATGCTTTAAGGTATGACGCAAGATTTAATAACTGTCGCGGGTAGGCTTGGCAGTCAAAAATAAGATTATAATCCGCTAATATTTGCAAATTAGCGATCACATTGGGATATGTTGATAGATCCTGAGACTCAGGGCAGTAATCAACACCTTGTTCATAGGCTAGAATATGACGAATGCCAACGACTTGCGGGTACTGCTTAAGCTTGTCGAGCTTGGCAATAAACTGTGTTTTTGGCAATGTCATATCGACATAAGCAATATGTTTGATTTCAATTGCAGGGCATTTTTGCGCCACTGCCATCAACCACTTGATTTCAACCTCTGTGTCAATACGACTATCATGCGCTTCAATATGTACAGCACCATAGAGTTTATCCTGCATTTTCTGCTGTAGCATCTGAGGCAAGAAATCGTGCTTCAATGCTTCATTTGATTGATTTAACACCCAGCTATTTATCTTTTGATTTAAGTCCCAAAAGTGAACATGTGTATCAATAGCCTGCAAAACCATACTCCATCAATTCAAGTTTTTCGTATTCTATACTCACCATAACTCATTTTACAGCGTTTACTGCCTCAACGCTGTAACAGTTTTGATACACGACAATACCCCATTGAAACAGCAAATTATTTTTTTTCTGCTATTCTTGAGCGTAGATACCCCCAGTAAACCACAACCCAAGAGGTGAATATTATGAAATTATTTGACTTATATATCGACTACGTCCGTCAAAGTAAGATTAACAACGAAAAAGATCAACCACAAATTTTTATGATCAAGTAGGTTTTATTTACAAAGCCAAAAAAACCAAAATAACTGATTAAACAAGTTTCTCTGTTAGAGTTTTCCTCCCTCCTTTCCCCTCTCTAGCAGAGAGAGTTTCTCATCTAATGTCTCAAAGAATCCTTTTTCAATTTCAGGTGATATTGCCAAATAATACCAATTATCTTTGGCAAAGCCTTGGCATTTTACTGCATCTTTGTATGTCATAATCACAGGCTTTTCATCATCCATTGTTTTAAAATCATCAAGTGTAAAGCGGTGATGATCTTTAAAAGGATACTCCTCAACCATAAAGCCTAGATTATTCAAGGTATTAAAAAAGCGCTTTGGATTACCAATGCCTGCCACAGCATAGCATGTGCTCCCCATGGACTTCAGTAATTGATCAATAGCGAACTGTTGACCTGTCGCTAAACTCACTAAGCTTTGTGGCAATAGTTGCATATCATATTGTGCTTTATTGTTTACGCTCGCCCTACCACCACCGTTGACAATCATCATATCAACTTCTTTTAAGCGTGTAATAGGCTCACGCAAAGGGCCTGCTGGCAAACACTGACCATTTCCAAATTGGCGCTGACCATCAATCACCGCAATTTCTATGTCTCGATGCATCGCATAATGCTGCAAACCATCATCACTGACAATGACATCAACCGTTTTTAGCTTCTCTTCGATATATTGAATCGCGTCAACACGCTTAGGCGAAATAATAATTGGAATATCTTGTAATAATTGATACAGCATAAAAGGCTCATCACCACAGATATTTGCTGTCGACCTCTCATCTATCATAAAAGGATAGTGTGTCGCTTTGCCACCATAGCCTCGGGTAATAATCGCCGGATGATAACCTTGCTTTTTTAAATGTTGGCAAATGGCCTGCACCACAGGGGTTTTACCCGTGCCACCAACAGCAATATTGCCAACGACAATCACAGGTAATTTACTGTGATATGAATTTTGTTGTAGCTTGACTCTACGCTTCTTAGCAATGTATGAGAAAAGCCACGACAACGGTGTCAAGATCATTGCGCGCCATGTCTTATGCGCTGTGTACCAATCCTTTTGCATCACTTGGACTCTTTAATGCAGTGATTGATGATAAAGTTGATAATATAAACCGTTTTCATTTTGCAATAGGGCTTGGTGACTTCCCATTTCAACAATCTCACCGCCATCCATCACCACGATCTGATCAGCGTGTTCGACCGTTGATAGTCTATGGGCAACAACGAACGTCGTGCGATCTTTCATTAGGCGCTCTAATGCCTGCTGCACTATGCGCTCAGATTCATTATCCAATGCACTGGTTGCTTCATCGAGGATTAATACTGGCGCATTTTTCAAAAGGGCTCGAGCAATCGCAACACGTTGGCGCTGCCCGCCAGATAGACTTAGACCATTTTGTCCAACTTCGGTATATAAGCCTTTAGGCAGCTTCTCAATAAAATCCCAAGCATTGGCAGCTTTTGCCGCTTCAATCACTTCTTCCTCACTAACCTCGCCATCACGACC
>JAHDDB010000024.1 GCA_020629575.1 Caedibacter sp.
CAATCATTACTAGAAATAGCACCCGATACGGCTAATGTTTATTGTCCACATCACAAAGATATCGATATTAAAAAAGTTGAGGAAGTTAATATCGGCGCCACAATCGTCATCAAACCTGGTGAGCGAGTCCCTTTAGATGGCGTTGTTAAAGAAGGTGAAAGCTTTATTAATCAAGCACCTATTACCGGTGAGTCATTGCCTATTGAGAAAAAGCAAGGTGATCCTGTATTTGCTGGCAGTTTAAATGAAGATGGTCTTTTGTATGTCAAAGTAACAAAACTTGCTACTGAATCAACACTATCAAACATTATCCGTCAAGTGGAACTAGCGCAAGCGAATAAGGCAAAGTCGGAGATGTGGGTTGAGCAATTTGCCAAATACTACACGCCTTTGATGATGCTATTTGCTTTGCTAGTTGCGATTATCCCGCCATTATTATTTGCTGGCAGTTGGTACAACTGGATTTATGAGGCTCTGGTTATTCTTGTTATTGCCTGCCCTTGCGCTTTAGTTATTTCAACACCTGTGAGCATTGTCTCAGGCTTAAGTGCTGCGGCTAATCATGGCATTTTAATCAAAGGTGGCAGCTTTCTTGAGTTACCGGCAAAGCTTAAAGCGATTGCTTTTGACAAAACAGGGACGATTACCCAAGGTAAACCCATCATTCAGTCAATTATTAATATCTCAAAAGAGTATAGTGATCACGAGTTACTACAACTTGCTGCTACACTTGAAGAAGGTAATAACCATCCCTTGGCACATGCTATTTTTGATAAAATGGCTGCACTCCAATTAGCAAAAACCTTTAATGCTTCTGATGTTCAAGTTGTTAAAGGCAAAGCGATTACAGGACGAATTAATGAGCGCAATTACTGGATTGGCAGTCATAAATATCTACATGAGAAAACTGAAATTACAGCACATTTAAATGCCTTTCATGATCAAATTCTTGAATTAGAAAAAACAGGACACTCACTATTAATCTTCGCTAATAGCAATCATATTCTTGGCTTATTTGCTGTTGCTGATAGCATCAAAGACAATGCCAAAGAAACCTTAGCCAAACTCAACGCCCTTGGCATAAAAACCGCGTTATTAACTGGTGATAATAAAGGAGCCGCACAGTTTATTGCACAACAAGCTGGACTTGATGAAGTTTACTCTGAGCTTTTACCTGAAGATAAAGTAGCAAAAATCAAAGCCTTACAAGCTCAATATCAAACAGTTGCGATGGTTGGTGATGGTATTAATGACGCCCCTGCTTTGGCAACAGCTGACTTAAGTCTTGCTATGGGTGATGCAGGTAGTGATGTTGCGATTGAAACGGCTGATATTGCATTGATGTCCGATGATCTAGCTAAATTACCATGGTTAATTAAACATGCCAAACGTGTTAAAACCATTATTCAGCAAAATATCACCTTTGCTTTAGGGCTTAAAGTAATCTTCATGGCATTGGCCTTACTTGAACTTGCCAATATTTGGATGGCCATTGGTGCTGATATGGGTGCGTCCTTACTTGTAGTATTTAATAGTTTGCGCTTATTAAAAAGCAAGAATCAAGGTTGATTTTGTAACAAAACTGAAACGTCGGTTTCTTTTGACTTTATTGGCTTTTCATGTACAACTATATTGCTTTATTTACACCTCTGATGGAGAGCTCACTTTATGATATTTAACCTACGCAAAGCGTCTATTGCGACTGGATTACTAACAACAGCCGTTTTAGTCAATGCCACATTTGCTCATTCCACTAATATTAATATCAACAGCATTCAAACCATTATTAAATCTGAAAACACTCAAGTTTTTGACACGATTATCCAATTTAAAGCATCTGCCGATTTACTTAACTGGTCAATCGGGTTTTATATGCCACGCACGTTTAATGCATTAACTGTTGCCGCAACAGGTACGGATATTAACCCGAACCTTCACATGCAAATTTGCGATGATCAAACAGATACTTGCAGTAAACTAGTTTATGTAAAAGAGGACAGCAGACAATATGTTTATGCCGATGGCTATACCAATGTATTAGCACCTGAATCAGTCTTTCCATTAAAGGCTCACCATAGCTACACCATTAAATTGATTAATAATAACCAATGGGTTCCGGCTAATATTAACTCGATGCCGCAATCATTCTTTGTGACAGACCAAGACAATAACCTTATCACGCCAATTAATGTATCACTCTCTGCTTATAACGCTCACAATGACTTTAGTCACATTGGTGGCTATGATGCGAATAAAACACACCAGCTCATTGAGCAACACATTACACGAAATTGGCAAAACTCTACAGCCAATAACGACATAATCAATAAGCTTGGCTTAATTCCATCGCCTAAAAGGATACTAGACTTTAATGCCAAACAAACCATCAATTTGCAAAAAGTAACATTTGATTATACGAGTGACTTTGATAGCCCATTTGATCAAAACTATGTAAACAAAATACTTGGCATTAAATTTAATCATGCACTGAAAGATAGTTATTCGTTTGCTATTAAACAAGTGCCATTAAGTAAACTTAATCATAATCCAGAAGCCTACACATTACGCATTAAGGCTCATACAATTACCATTAGTGCAGCAACTGAGGCTGGCGTATTTTATGCACTTGAATCCTTGCGCCAATTGGCTTTTTTACATCACAATAAATTGCCCAGCGTATATATTAACGACGCACCACAATTTAAATATCGCGGCTTATTAATCGATGTTTCAAGGCATTATTTTACAATCGATGAGTTAAAGACAATGATTGATGCAATGGCTGCTTTGAAGCTTAATAGTTTGCATCTACATTTTGCAGATGATGAAGCATGGCGCCTTGAGCTACCATCTATCACAGGTGATATTATTAAAAAGGCAGCTTTTCGTGGTTATGTCAAAAACAGCACAAACCCTGCATCAATGATGTTGCAAGCCAATCAAGATCTAACCAATTATAAGGATTTTGACTCTACTAAAAAAATGCTGACCAAAAATTTCCCTAACGCAACAACCAATTATGGTCTGTATTACTCAATGGCGGATATAAGAGAATTAATTCAATATGCCAATGAACGTCAAATAACCATTATTCCTGAGATTGACCTACCAGGACATGCCAGAGCACTAGTGCATGCAATGCCTGATATTTTTATCAATCCTTTAGATCATAGCGATTATATTAGTGTTCAGGGTTATTATAATGATGTGATCCCTGTGTGCTTATATAATCAAAAATCAGCACAAGCCAAACAATTTACAGCCAAGATCAATCAAATCATTCATGATATTGGCGCCCTCTTTGCAGGACAAACAACGGTTTATGCTGACAATGAAGTCAGTGTCGGTGGTGATGAAGTTTCCAAAGATGCATGGTCAAATGATAGTAGCTGTCAAGACAATCTCACCGCTTTGGATCGCTCTCAGAAATTCTTTAAGGATCTGCAAGCTGCAAACCCTCAAATTAAACTCTCTGGTTGGCAGCAGTTCGTACAAACCGATCATGGCGATATTGGTAATTATTCAATGACTTCTGATAAGACAGCACATACATGGGTTTGGGATCCTTCCACCCCCGGCATTAAGCATGCCAACGTGCTAGCATCACATGGCTATCCAACAGTATTAGCCTACTCAGATCACTTATATTTTGATTTGACCTATACTCCAGATGCGTGGGAGCCTGGTCTATATTGGGCGGGTAGTTTTTTAGATACGCAAGCGGCTCTTTCTAGTGCAATAACCGCGTTGCAAACGATCAACTCACTTAATCCGAGAGATTACGATAATATTCTTGGACTAGAAGGCACACTATGGACAGAAAACACCACCAATGCACGTCACTTACAATATAAAACATTCCCTAAAATCACAGGACTTGCTGAAGCAAGTTGGAGTCCTTTTGCAACGACAACAGGTTTAACGGACAAACCTAACTGGCAAAGTCTTGCAACACGTTTAGGAATGAATGATCAAAGTGGCGTTCTTGGCTATCTAAACAGCGAGTTTGGCGTTGTTTATCGCGGAATGCCTTATGGCATTGCCAAGGAGGTCCCTGCTCATTAACCGCAAACTGCTACAAAGCCATTAAAGGATATGCTACACTTTGACTCCGTTAATGCCATTAAATCAATAATGGCATAGATCTAAAATGGAGCATCTTATGGAAAACTTTATTTATTACAACCCTACACGCATTTACTTTGGTCAAGGACAAATCACGCAATTAAGTCATGCAATTGCCAAAGATCAAAAAGTACTATTAATTTACGGTGGTGGCAGCATTAAACAAAATGGTGTTTATGACCAAGTAAAAACAGCATTAGCTGACCATCAAGTGACTGAATTCTCAGGTATTGAACCAAACCCTGAATATGAAACCTGCCTTAAAGCAGTTGAGCTCATCAAGCAAAATAATATTGATTTTGTCTTAGCTGTTGGTGGCGGCTCAGTCATTGATGCCACTAAATTTATCGTTGCAGCCGCTAAGTTCAAAGGAGATGCATGGGATATTTTAGCCAAACATGCTGACATTACTGAAGCGGTACCTTGTGGTTGTGTGTTAACACTGCCTGCGACAGGCTCTGAAATGAACTCAGGATCAGTTATCTCGCGCCGCGCGTTGAATAAAAAGCTTGCCTTTATGCATGAGAAAGTATTCCCTGTTTTTTCAATTCTTGATCCAGAGACAACTTACACACTGCCGGCAAGACAAGTTGCCAATGGTGTTGTCGATGCCTTTGTCCACGTGATGGAGCAGTATTTAACTTATCCGCAAAATGCTCAATTGCAAGATCGTTTTGCTGAAGGCATTCTCAGCACGTTAATTGAAGAAGGTGAAAAAGTACTAACTCACCCTCATGACTATGATGTGCGTGCTAACATTATGTGGGCAGCAACACTTGCATTAAATACACTGATCGCTCAGGGTGTTAAAACTGATTGGGCAACACATATGATTGGGCATGAGTTAACTGCCTTTTACGGCTTGGATCATGCACAAACCCTCGCAATTATTCTGCCAAGCATTATGGAGTACAAAAAGGATAAAAAACAAGCCAAGCTGATTCAATACGCTGAACGTGTTTGGCAGGTTGATAAAGCGCTTGATGCTGAAACAAAAGTACAAATCGCTATTGAGAAAACACGCGCCTTTTTTGAAAAAATGGGCAACCCAACCAAAATTAGCGCTTACCAACTGTCTCAAGATAAATTTGATGACATTATTAATAATCTCAAAGATAACGGTCTTATCGCATTGGGGGAACATGCTGACATCACGCCTAAAGACAGTTTAAAAATCTTGCAAATGAGTTACTAAATAATAGTAACGAATCTTCACCTCTGACCTTGAGGGATTGCTCGTGCAGCATAGGCTGCGCGGGTGAGAGGTAATTGAATTTATTTTCTTTCACTTATCAACACATCCTGCTAAAATTCGCCCACTAATATCATACTTATTTATCAAAAAATCAAAAAATGAAAAGATCTAAACTAATCAATACAGCTTTATCTATACTCGTTGCAACAACAGCTGTGGCAATAAGCGCTTGCTCATCAAATACTGGATTAGGCAATTACAATATTAATCAAGCGATGAGCTCAATGCCTACAAAGGTCAAAACACAAACGACAGACTTTAAATTTTACTTTGGTAAAAACTCAGCTCCTGCAGGCGCTAAAGACTTAGGTGAGATTACAACAAGCCGTCGTTCTAATGCTTTTGCTAAAGACCCTGTCGCTTCTTGTAACTGGGTATTCTACTCAGCACTTCTAAGCTTAGAAATCCAAGCCAAAGAAATGGGTGGCAATGGTGTTGCTAATATTCAATCAAATTGGAAAAATAACACGACATCAAGCACAGATACTTACGTGTGTGAAAATGGCTTATGGATGTCAGGTGTCGCTTTAAAAGGTAACGCCATCAAGCAGTAAATCGTTATCGCTTTCTGACACAAATAAACCGATGTGGCATCTCTTTTTGATCCTCTAATACATCAAATCCTGCTTCAATAAATAATTGATGTAAATCCAGCTGATGAAACGCTTTAACAAAGGGTTCATTCAGCTTGCGCGCTAACAATTTGAAATAAACACCTTTCACCCCGTGGTCTTTACATAATTGCCATGTTTTATCTTGATATTGCACCGGTGATGGTTCAGCAATGACAAACACTCCACCCTTTTTAAGCACACGTGAAGCTTCTGCGATAAGTTGTTTGATATATCTTGGTGGAATTTCATGTAACACATAGCATCCACTTAATCCATCAAAGCGTCCATCAGCAAATGGCAATGCCTCAGCAACCCCTTGAATAAATTTGATATGTGGATAGTCTAACGCAGCATGTTTTAATAAATAGGGACTTGGATCAATCCCCCAAATATCGTGAGCACCTTGTTGATAAATCACATCGGCAGTTTTGCCACCACCACAACCGATATCCAAGACTGCGTGACAGTCTTTTATATAATGTGCTATTTTTTTACGTATGGGATCAACTTGATTAAGCATCGCAATATCAAAGCCTTTGATATAACCACGAGTTAATAGCTTTGAATAATTTCCACAAGGAATATTATGAAACTCCTGTAAAACATACTTAGGAATAGGCATTTCCTGCAATAGTTTTTCATCTAAACGCACAGATCTATTTTTTGGATAAAAAACTGCCTTTACCAAGGTGAGCCAAGCCATTGGTGATTTAAAATTTAACTCATCAACCCAGCTTTTAGGTAAATCCAACTCATCCCAATTTTGGATATCAGGATCTAGGGAAGCTTTATTATCAATTTGTTGCATGGTTAAAAAATTAGAAAATCATATTTTTTGACAGACTATATAGCGCTATGCGTGTTTTCACAATATTTTTAATCAGCTTTACGTTTTTTGCGGAATATCCGCTAACTTTCTTAGCATTGGCACTAGGAAATATAAAATAATACCTGCAATCACCGCGATCACTGTTAACCAGCTGAATAAGGATAGATACGAGTGATTGGTTTGTAATGGTGTCGCATTATCCGTTGCAGGAGCAACCATAATTGATAATAAACTGGCAATGACGCCTGATGTGCTACCAACGACAACCATCCAAGCACCCATCATTAAACCTTGTAATCTTGCTGATGCGAGTTTTCCAATCATCGCATATCCCGTAGGTCCAATCAAAAGCTCACCAATTAACTGGAAAAAATAGCTTAAAATAAGCCATATCATCGCGCTATAGCCACCTTTGCTAGCCGTTATAATGCCAATCGGCAACATTAAAAAACCAAGGGCGACAAAAAAGATGCTAAATGCAAACTGCATTGGGAAAGAAAAAACAAATTTTTTGCGTATCTTGATCAATATCAATGGCAGCAGTGGACCACCAATGGCTAAAACTAAGGTGTTTATATTCTGAAACCATTGTGTTGGTACTGTGAAGTGGAAAACAGCTCGATTGACATTGTATTCAGTAAACATCGTTAATGCCATTGGCGCTAAAGAATAAGGCACCCAAAACGCCAAGCCAAAGATTGATAAAATGATATAAGCATACACTTTCTTTTTTTGTAATAATTCACTTTGTGACTGTGCAATGGGAATAAAGATTAAAATAAGAACAATACCAATTGCTAGGGCAACATAATCGGTATTTAACGGATATTGCAGCGCAATCATTAATGCAATCGCCACCAATACAATGACTGCAAAGCCCATGATGTTTTTGGTATACAAAACCTTTGTGCCCTTCTTTTTAACCATTTCAGCAAGTGGTGTTGTAATATCTTCAACATTTTTCCAACCCAACAACAGAATAATAAACGCAAGGATATTGGTTATTGTTGTAATCATAAATAGCGTACTATAGGCATGCCCTGTTTGGAAAATACCCGCAACCGTAAAGCCCAAGAAAAACCCAACATTCATCCCAGCATAATTCCAGAAAAATGCGGTTTCTCGCCCAGCATCCTCTGCTGTAAACTGTTGTGTTAGCATCATGTTAATACACGGGACATTCAACCAAGAACCCGTAAGAAATAATGCTAGTGCAATATATAAATGCTCAGTTGTCGGTGTAGTTAAAATAATGCACGCAATGACCTGTAAGACCATTCCTATTAAAAACAAGACACGATAGCTAACAAGTCGCCCTCCCATATAGCCACCTAATAGATGTAAACCAAAATTAAATGCAGCAAAAACACCCATTACTGCACTTGCTTTAGTGGCAGAAAATCCCAGCGCTTGGGTCATAAACAGTACTAATGTCGAATAAAGTACCGCATAACTAACTGTTGAGAATAGTTGTGTTACTAAGAGGTTTTGACTTGGATTTTTAAACGAGAATACCATTTTTTTATTTTCCATACTTGATGTGGCTATTTTACAAAGATTTACTGTAAAGACACAAATACAGCAACAAATTGCTTGTGACCACTATTATTTAAAATCGCATCAAAAGAATTGATAGAAGACGCTAAAAAAGATCACAAAGAAATCACATTGATCAAACTTTTCTAAATTAACCTAACAATCGGTAAAGAATCGCTTGACGCATAAATACGCCATTTTTAGCCTGCTGAAAATACCACGCGTATTGAGTTGCATCAACTGAGTTGCAAATCTCTTGCACTCGCGGCAGTGGATGCATCACAATCAAATCATCATGTGCGCCATTGATCAACATATCTGCCGTAAGCACATAATCCATCGTATGCCCATCTTCTTCAGGGAAACGTTCTTTTTGCAAACGCGTCATATACAATACATCAACCACACCAATGACATCAGCTAAGTTCTCAACACAGTGTACGGCTATGTTTTTATTTTTAAGTTGAGCTAAAATCTCTTCTGGAATTTGCAATGCCTTTGGTGCTACATAATAAATCGTAATATCGTGATAGTTTAATAACGCATAGCTTAATGAATGCACAGTACGGCCATAACGCAAATCACCAATCATTGCGATTTTAATACCATCAATTTGCCCAAATTTTTGTTCTATCGTAAATAAGTCAAGCAAGGTTTGTGAAGGATGTTCATTCGCACCGTCTCCGGCATTCACTACAGGGATATGTGAAATATCTGCAGCGATGTTAGCACTTCCTGATTCAAAATGACGCATAACAATCGCATCAGCATAGCCATTAAGCATTTGAATGGTATCGTTTAAGCTCTCGCCTTTCTTACCAAAAGAGGTATTATGCGCATCCGCAAAACCAATGACTTTAGCACCTAAGCGATGAATCGCTGCTTCAAAGGATAAACGTGTACGCGTTGAAGCTTCGAAAAAACAGCTGGCAATAATCTTATCATTTAAACTATTTATGAGTTTGCCATGCTCGGCATCATGCGCAAGTTTCATCAGTCGATCAAAATCATCCCGTTTTAAATCTTTGATACTGACAAGGTGTTTTGTTGTGTTATTGGCTGTAGATAATATCGTTTCAAGCATATTATGTCCCTTAAGGTGTTAATTACTTTAATTACTCTATGCATATCAGGTAAACAGCGCTATCCTATCAAGAAAAAATAACAAGGTATATTAAAACATGTTTCCCGTTGCATTGACTGGCGGTATTGGTAGCGGTAAAACAACAGTTGCTAATCTTTTTCATGAGCTTTATAACATTGATATTATCTGTGCGGATCAAGTCGCCAGAAACGTTATCCTCTTACCTGAAGTCATTGAAGCGATTATTAATGAGTTTGGCGATACAGTGATAACTAACGGTATGATTGATAGAAAAGTCTTACGCAGTATTATCAGTCAAGACACATCAGCACGGACTTGGTTAAACAATCTTATGCATCCGATTATTCGTCAACAGATCGAATTAAAACTCTCAAAAAGCCAATCCATCTATACAATCATAGATATTCCACTTTTGACAACGGCAACACTTACTAACTACCCTTATCTTAAGAAAATTATCTCGATATGCGCATCTATGGACACCAAGCTTGATCGTATTACAGCGCGTGATAAGCAAACAAAGTCACAAGCTTTATTGATGATTCAAAGCCAGATTAGTGATGATGAACGTCGCACATTTAGTGACTTTATAATTAAAAACGATGGTGATATTTCTGATCTTATACCACAGATTAATGCTATTCATCACAGCATATTGTTATTCTTAAACGGCACTTCTTGACAGGCAATAATATCTAATTCTCGTGGATAACCTACCTCAATTAAATACAAACCTTGAGGGGGTGCCGTAACACCTGCTTGTGTGCGATCTTTTGCACCTATCAATGCGTTGATCCAATCGGGTGACTTTTTGTTTAAACCCACCTCTAGCATTGATCCGACAATATTTCTGACCATATGGTGCAAAAAGGCATTTCCTTGAATATCAAAAATAATAAACTGACCATACTCAGTAAAATGTGCATGATGAATATTACGCTTGGCACTTACCGATTGGCATTGTGATGAACGAAAAGAGCTAAAATCCTGCTCACCGAGCAAGTACGCACAAGCTGCATTCATCTTGATTATATCCAATGACTGATTAATCCAAGTAACTCGCTCATGCCATAATGCACTGGAGGTTTTATTCTGATAGATCACATATTGATAGCGTCGATATAATGCACTAAAGCGCGCACTAAAATCCGCGTCAACCTCATAGATAGCAGAGACATTAATATCATTGGGCAAATGCGCATTAACACCTAACACCCATGCCTTTGATTGCCTGATTGCTGACGTTGAAAAATTTACCACTTGTGCCATGGCATGTACGCCAGTATCCGTTCTACCTGCGCAGACTACTTCAATCGGTTCATTGGCAATAATGGATAATGCTTTTTCTAAACGCTCTTGTACACTACCACTATGATTTTGGCGCTGCCAACCACAGTAATTGGTGCCCGCATATTCAAGTATCAACGCATAATGTCTTAACATATTCTAAACATCAATATTCAATAAGATCGCTGATCATAGCACAACTTAAGATGTTTTATAACACCAATGCCAAGGTTCATAAATAAACCCGTACACATTGTCTCGTGGATAGCTTAAAGTGAATTGGAACTCATGGGCATGCTTTGATAACCATTTAAAAGCTTTAGTTTGCTCAAAGCTTTCTGTTAGCACTTCACTCTCCTCATCTGAGGTAAAATCCAAAGCACATCCTGTGTGATGCTCACTAAATCCAGGTAAGGCTGAGACTTTTAAAATATCCTCTAGCAATAAACCTTTATTTAACTTATTTAAAATAATGTTAGCCTGATACAAATAGCTACGAAACGCTGAAACAACCATCAATTTAACACCCTCTTGCAAAGCGCTTTTCTGCATTTTCAGCCATGCATGATATGCCGCATGTTGCATATAATAATCTCGATCAAACACATCCTTACCGCCACAGATGAGTGTAGATTCTGGACATTCTTTAAAAAATGGTTGATTTGTATTATCGGCAAATGCTATTGGCAAAATCGCATAAGCACTATCAAGCTTGTGATTGTTATGAGGCATCAGCTGGCTTTCCTTGCATAAATAAATTCTCGGCAATTGCAGTTAATGGTTCATGCAATAGCTCAAGTGGTGTTTTTTCAAAGCCTGGTATTTTTGAGCTTGTGCTATTAATATGCACTTCATCAATAAGCTGGTTCGTTCTTAGATCATATATTTTTATACTTAGCCCAACTTGATCAGCGACACCAGTTAATAATGTATAACTTTCTGTCCATTTACTGATTCTCGGTAAAATAAAATAGTCATACTTCTTATCACGTGCTGCTAGATATTCAAACTGTGCCGACTGGAAGTGTGATGCCAGCGTCAGTGTTTTAAAATGATCTTTTAGCGCATCGTTTAGCGCTAATAACGTTTCTTTCGCACTTTCTGGATAACTATGCAAGTCATCATAACCATTATTAGGATACGCCATATAAGCGGTGGAGCCATTAGGCAACTTCACCAAGCCATCATGAAAGTGAATATCATTACGCTGTGCTGCAACTGTCTTTTGCATCGAGTTTGCAACAATTTCATGGGTGCTTGCACAACCTGTCATTAAAAAGCAAAGACCTAAAAAAAGCTTTTTCATTCTTGTTAAAAACAAAACTAACGATACAAATATTATACAGACTATAATACTAAGACCAAGTAAACGCAGCGATTTTTTTACTTTTCCTACAATCCTGAAATCAGTGACATCAGCTCACTGCGGCTTTTCTCATCTTTTCTAAAGATTCCACGCATACAACTTGTCACTGTTGATGTTTCAGACTTGTGCACGCCTCGTGTGGTCATGCACTGATGCATTGAATCAATAATCACGGCGACACCTTTGGGTGCTAACGCTTTTTCAATTGCCAAGGCAATTTGCATAGTTAAGCGCTCTTGTGTTTGTAAGCGTTTGGCAAACACATCTAACACACGCGCTATTTTACTTATGCCTACGACTTTACCATTAGGCAAATAAGCAACATGCGCTTTACCAATAATTGGTACCATGTGATGCTCACAATAGGACTCTAAACGCATATCCTTTAAAAGCACAATCTCATCATAGCCTTCAACATCTTCAAATGTCTTTGATAGGATTTCATCAGGGTCTTCCTCGTATCCCTTGAAAAACTCAGCATATGATTTAATAACACGCTTGGGTGTTTCAATTAACCCTTCACGATTAGGATCTTCGCCGATATACTCTAATAGCGTTTTAATTGCTTCTTCAGCTTGTTGTACGTTTGGTTTTTTTATCATGATTTTTGCTTCATTATTTATTTTTATCAAATGCTATTTTAATACCCTGCAATACCAAATCTGGCACAATGGCATCAAATAACCCAGGGACATTAAATAATTGCGAAAATCCACCGGTTGCAATCGTTATCACCGTATTTGGATCTGTTTTTAACTCCTGAATCATTGCTGATTTAAGCTCTTTTAATGCACCTAAATGTCCATAGTAAATACCTGATTGCAGATTAGTATCAGTATCCTTGCCTATTGCCATCATTGGTTTGACAATACTCACTGATGACAGCTGGGCGGCATTACTACTTAATGCTTCAAGTGAAATACGAACTCCCGGCAAAATAGCACCACTTAAATAGGCTTTATCTTTACGCACCACATCAAAAACTGTCGCTGTACCCAAATCAATCACCAAAATATCTTTGTTGGCAAATAGCTCAACAGCGGCAATGCACCCTGCAATTCGATCAGCACCAACCTCTTTGGGTGTTGCCACTTGCATCTTTAAGCCTGTTTTGACACCAGGTTGCAAGAAAAATGGTTCAAAATCAAAATACTTTAAAATGGCAGAACGCAGTGAATAATTAATGGCTGGCACCACAGAGGCAATAGCGACACCCGTTATTTTATTTGGATCAAGACTATTCTCACTTAGTGCTTGCCTTAGAAAAATACCTATTTGATCTGAGCTGCCATGCGCTGAAGCTGTGGTATAGCGAAATTGTAATATCAATTCATCATCATCAAAAACACCCGCATGAATATGCGAATTGCCAACATCTAAAGTAAGTAACATCTATCTTTTTCTGTCTTTTAAATATTTCAGCTTAGTTTGAGTCGCAGTATATACCTAACACAAACCATTTTACAATCCTTCTGCCATTGAATTTCTTGTTCTTTTGAATCATTTAATATTGCTAATAGCCCTTGCTATTACCTGCAATCCAATAACTCAAAACTATCAAAAACTTCTTTGACATTAAGCACTCCAAAATGGTTTGCGCTAGGTATATACCCATCATTAATTCATTTACAGCATTAATCGATGTTTTTTAAGTGTCTGAGACTATTATTTTTTACGGTTTGCGTTATGATGGCGACAAGTTTATTCGACACTACATATTGAAGTATAAACATGGCTAATTTTGATCGTCATTTTTATCGCATTTTATTGCTTATTATTTTGCTGACTGCCGCAGGGCAAATGACCAATACCATTTATGTGCCTGCACTTACACAAATGGCGCATGAGTTTTCCGTTAGCGTTGGTCGTATGCAAGCCGTGATTGCTTGCTATCTATTTCCTTATGGTTTGCTCCAATTCTTTTATGGTCCTTACTCCGATCGCTTTGGTCGCAAACCAATGATTTTAATCGGTATTGTCTTTTTCACACTGGGATCTATCTTAGCTATTTTTGCAACGCACTTTATAACCCTTTTAATTGCAAGCTTCCTACAAGGAAGTGGCATTGCTGTTGCCGGTGTTATGGCGCGAACTGTTATGCGTGATTTATATTCTGGCACGAAGCTGCATAGTGCTAATAGCATTATGGCAATTGCACTTATCTTTGCACCCTTACTTGCGCCTTTGTTGGGAGGTTTTTTTACTGATCTTCATAGTTGGCGTGCTATCTTTATCTTTCTTACGGTTTACGGCATTCTGCTTCTTATTATTCAATGGATTTTCTTCCCTGAAACTAACCAGCAGAAATCAAACAAAGGTAACCTCTTAGCCAAATATAAAACCGTATTAACCAATGGTAACTTTATCATCAACCTTATTTTATTGATCGTTGCCAATGGAGGCATTGCTGTATTTGAGGTCAGTTCAGGCGCCTTGTTTACTTCTGTTTTAAAGCTTTCGCCAGCAATTGCTAGCTTATTGTTTATTATCCCTCTGCCTTGTTATATGTTTGGCAGTTTTCTCTCAGCACGCCTTGCACGACGCTATAGCCTTGATCGCTTATTACTCATTGGTTGTTTTACCCTTTTGATTAGCGGTATTGCACTTGGTTTGTCTTATTATATATTTGGTGTAACAAGCCTGAGCATTATTTTGCCTGGCTGTTTGTACTTCTTAGGGTGCGGGCTAATCTTCCCTACCGCAACCACCAAAGCATTAGAAGAGTTTCCAAGTATTGCCGGAACAGCAGGAGCTGTTTTGGGTGGTGCGCAAAACTTCGGTGCTGGATTATTAACGGCATTAGCTGCCTTTATTCCTTTAAAGAATCAACTACCTTTGGCAATTATATTATCCACTTTGTCTGTATGCGCTTTAGTTAGCATAATGATGAGTCAGCGCTCACGCATTGTGAGAGTAAATTAGAAGTTCAAAGACATCTTTTGTAATTCGCTTACTGGCACTTTTTTTACTTCTTTTTGCACTTTGCCATCTTTACCTAACCATTCTCTCGTTACCGTAGCAGTCTTGCCATCTTGATTAGTTTGAATACTTACGGAGTTAAATGAGCGCTGCATCTGATTAGCATTAGCATTCGGACTTGCATTTGGTGCTAGCGTTTTTTGTACAGACTTTGGCGCTGCTTGCGCTGGTGCATTTTGTGATTGCGCTTGACTCATTTGCTGCTTTAACTGCTGCATTTGCTGTTGAAGATTCTGGGCAGCTCTTTGATATCTTTGCTCAAATGCTTGGCGTTCAGCTTCTAACTGTTTTTGCTGCATATTAAGTGCATTAACCGCTTGTTGGTATTGTGTTTGCATTTGCGCATGCCTAACTTGTCCTGTATTCACCCACCCCACTTGTCCTGTTTGTGTGTCCGCAACTTTAATCCAGTTACCTTTTTGGAAGAATTGAATATATTGATTTTGATTCTGATCAGTTAGCTCAGATACTACTTTAGCATTAGTATTTGGCTCATTATAAACTTGATAAGTCGCGGCAAAAGCAGCACTAGAAGCGGCAATTAACCCCAAAGATAATAATAGTTTTTTCATGTTAATTCCTTAAGTGTTAAGTTAATTTAAATCGTCAATCAAAAGATTGATTATGCTTAAAAACACAACAAAATTAAAAGGGAAATCTTAAGAAAAACTTAAGGGATCAAATAAATAATAATCATTTATCTAATCCGCACCTGAGATTCGCAGGGGCAGCAATATTCATATATTTTGAATTAAGTAGATTTAAATTTGCCATAAGATAAGATTAGCATGAATATGAGTATCAATAGCTACAACTAACTTCAAATCTAACTCATTAATTAACTTTTCATACCCATGCTCATGGCCTTTTACTGGATCAATAATCACGCCTTCACGCCCAATACCTGATGCAAGTAAATAGGTATAAGATAGGTATCAAAATCGAATAATTGTTTTAAAATCATGATTATCCTTCCTTGTTTTTTATTTTGTTAAACGGTAGAAACATTAATACGTTTGCAAGCGCACAAGTACCAGATAACCCTGCAAATAATAATCCAGCACCGAAAAAAGCGCTTAAGATATTGAACCAAGGTGAAACGGTATAAGAAAGCATAATACCTAGTATCACCATAAAACCAACGATGATTTGCACTTGACGCATAATGGGAAAAGGTGCTTTAGTCTTAATAATGGTTTGCAGATTTGCTTTTTTCCATGCATTGATTCCTCCTTTCAGGATATATACCTTTTTAAAGGGGAGTTGTGCAAAAAAACCTTCTGCTTGAAGCGTTCTATTACCAGATTGGCAATGAAATACAACAACCTCATCTTCTGAAAAAACATAAGAATTCAACTCATCTAAGGTTTTGTTTATAGCACCTTTTATATGCTCATTTATATATTCACCAGGTGTTCTGATATCAATTAATTTAACACGTTGATTTTGGCAAAGATCATTATATTCATTGATTGAGATATTTTGACAATGGTTCATTCGTTTCTCCTTTCTGTAGATTACTCTAAATTAGAATACCCTAATATTTATGCTAAATTTTTTATTTACAGTAAATCTCATAAAGTGTATCAATAATCTTTTTAATATTTTGATCTTTAAGCTGATAATAAACTGTTTGTGATTCTTTTCTTGTAGTGACAAGTTTCTCTTTGCGTAGCACCGATAAATGTTGTGAAAATGCAGATTGACTTAGGGTTGAATATTCCGCAAGCTCACTCACAGAAAGCTCTCCTTGTGTTAAAAGACAGAGAATCATCAGCCTTGACTCATGTGAAATAGCTTTTATCAAGCTGGCAGCTTTTTGCGCATTCTCACGCATCACGATTAAATTAGTCACACTATAAAATCAATTATCCAGTTATATTAGGATATTCTACATTAGACTTTATCAATATATCAAGCTATTTTTATTCAACACGATTCTCTGATGGGTGAAACACTAATTCACTTGGAAATTTTGTTTTTTGTGAAAACGCCCAAAACCTTAATATTAAAGCGGTTGTGAAAAGTATACTTTCTAAGTTTGACTGAACACATCTGAAAAAAACTAATGCCATCTGGAATTAGCTCCTACTAATCTATATACTTTCTTCTTCAGATATCACTAACCTAAAGAGAAATACAAACATGAGTAAGCAAGAAAACAAAAAACTAGTTGTGATCACTGGTGCTAGCTCTGGCTTTGGTGCAGCGATTGCTAAAAAGTTAAGTGCTGATGGTTTTTCATTACTACTAATTGCAAGACGTTTAGATAAACTTGAAGCACTTAAGCTACCTAATACCATTTGCGCTAAAGTTGACATTACTGATCGCAACGCTTTTGAAAAAGCCGTAAGAGATGCTGAGCAAAAGTTTGGGAAAACCGACTGTCTAATTAATAATGCAGGCGTCATGCTACTTGGTCAGATTGACAGTCAACATGCAAGCGAGTTCTCCAAAATGCTTGATGTTAATGTCAACGCTCTACTTAATGGCATGCAGATTGTTCTTTCTGATATGAAACAGCGTAACGAAGGGACAATCATTAATATAAGCTCAATTGCCGGAAGAAAAACCTTTCCTAATCACGCTGCTTATTGTGGTACTAAGTTTGCCGTGCATGCAATTAGCGAAAATGTTCGAGAAGAAGTTGCCGAACATAATGTCCGTGTAATCACTATCGCACCAGGTGCTGCTGAAACTGAATTATTAAGCCATACTTCATCATCAGAGATAAAAGCTGGTTATGAAGCATGGAAAGATGATATGGGTGGCGTTTTATCTGCTGATGATGTTGCTAATGCCGCTATCTATGCTTATATGCAACCACAAAATGTTTGCATTCGCGAAATTGTCATTGCGGCAACAAAACAACAACCTTAATTGATATATACCCACCACAAAGTGATTCGTGGTGGGATAGTTATCTGACTTTAACCTTAAGCCGCACGTCCATTTTGTGACTTGGCAAGTTTAGCTGAGGAATATGCCATCACACGCCATACCTTACGTTCAGTTTTAAATTTACGCTTTAGTTCCTTATAGCGCTCTTTAAGTTGAATGGTTTGTGTTGACGATAGTTTATCTTTCTTTGCTTGCAAACAAGCTTGTTTGGCTTTTGCCCAATCTTTAATGCTATCAAAAAGTAGTTTATATTGCGTCTCTAAGCGCTGTTCAAAATCAACAACTAGCTTGATATAACGCTTATCTTTAAGCTTGTTTTGTGCATGTTTCAATTGCATCGACGCGCGTGCTGCTTCAATCACGGGCTTTGGTGTCGTTTTTAGATCATATGCCCAACCAATTTTTGACGCACTGAAAATAATCCATTTAGAAGGATCAAAGTCATACCATTTAACACCATTACGATAATCTCCAGCATATTTGTGATGATAGTTATGGTAGCCCTCACCATAAGTGACCAATGACAAAATAGGATTATCACGTGCGGTATTCTCGTCTGAGTATTTTTGTTTACCCCAAACATGCGCCAGTGAATTGATAAAGAATGTAAAATGATGATTAAGGACTAAACGTAGTAAGCCCGCTAATAATAAACAACCACCAATACTGCCATAGGTAGCTCCAATAAGCATTGGCAATAATACACACATAAAAATAGCTAATGGCACATAATATTTATGTTGAAAAGCAACAATCTTATCTTTCTCAAGATCATTTACGTTTTCAATTTTGCCCACTTTTCTTGGCAATTCTCTTAGCATCCAAGTGAAATGGCTATACCAAAAGCCTTTAGTGGCTGCATAAGGGTCAAGCTCCTTATCATCAACATGACGATGATGCTTACGATGATCCGATGACCATTTGATAATACTGTTTTGCAAAGCCGCTGCACCAAATAGCATAAAAAAGATCTTAAGGGGTGCTTTTGCCTTGTAGGCGCGATGCGACCATAAGCGATGATAGCCTGCGGTGATTGACAAACCCGTTGCTATCATAAAAAAGGCGAACCAAAGCCAGTCAGCTAAGGAAAAGCCATAAGTCACAGCATAATATGGAATAAATATTAATGCTGCAATCGGTGTTAATGTTAAAATCAGCACACTTTTCATATCAAGTGGCCGTTTTTCTACATTGTTTTGCATACGTATCCTTTTCTAAGTTAATTCAGCAAAAAACAAAAATGCGAAAACGCAAAGAGAAAAATAAATTTCCACTGCCCATCTTATCGCAAATATCTAAAAATACTAGGATTATTTTTCGCACAATGACAAGGCAAAAGCACTCGCCCCTTTAATACCAACATCAGTATCCATCACGACAAAAACCGGAATCTCTTTCATTAGCCCCGTCATGCGTCCTTTATCATGGAAGTTTTTCATAAAGCGACCATCTTGCATTTGCTTAATAAGCTTGGGCGCAATACCGCCAACAATATAAAGCCCGCGTTTTGGTAAAGTGGCTAGTGCCATATTTCCAGCAACTGCACCATAAACCCGAATAAAAATATCTACTGCTCTTAATGACATCGGATCACCCTTCTCAACGGCATATTGCGTAATCAGTTGCGCTTGATCGCCACCTTTGTGCATATCGCGTCTTAATTCAGGTGACTCTGGTTGATTATATAAAGGGTTAGCTACGACATATTTATAAATATTAACAAGACCAGGACCGCAACAAATACGCTCAATGGACACACGATGAAGCTTCTTCTTTAAAAATTGAAACAAACCAATCTGCTCATCATCAACAGGTGCAAAATCTTGATGCCCCCCTTCGCTTGGGTAAACAAAGGTCTTGTTATCATGTTTAGTAACGATTCCCATACCAATGCCAGTTCCCGCTCCAACCATTGCAACAGGTGCATTTTGATCAATTGGCGCTTGCTGTAGACACACTAAATCTTTGGTTTCCACGGAGTCTAAACCATAACCGATAGATGCAAAATCATTAATCAATTTAACCTTACTAATATCAAGTATTAATACTTCAGCTAATTCAGTTTCGGTAAGTCCCCACGGTAGATTGGTAAACTCAATCGCACCATTTTTAACAGGGCCTGCCACAGCAATACAAGCTGCTTTAATCAGCGACTTATCAACCGACGATTCTGCAAGAAATTTCCCAATAATGGCAGATAAGCTTTTAAAATCAACGGCTAAATATTTTTTAGCAAATAATACTTTTGACTTTTTATCTTTACATTCAGTCAACTGCAAACGTGTATTGGTTCCACCAACATCACCAGCTAATACAATCATCTATTTTATCCTTGTTGTTTAACAAATTAAATCATGGTTAATAACTCACTACAGCGGATGTAGTAAGTCAAATATTTTCTCAGCAAGCATCTTTTGTGCTTTGGTTGTTGGGTGAACATAATCCCAAAATAAATGTGTCTTTGGATCATGTTCAATGGGAATATCTGTTTGGATTTCACCATTAGCATCAACACCACCAAAGCTTCTAATACAGGCTTCCGTCGCATTATCAAACCCAAATGCCATAGGGGTTTCTAATGCTTCGTGCAATAAAGCATAGGCATCAAATAAATGAATCTGTACGAAAGGATATTTCTCTTTAAGCCTATTAACCCCAGTTTCAAGCTGCTTATTTTGCTTGATAATGTTGCGCTTGATATATTTCTTAAGCCAAATAACTATTGGTTTTGGAAAAGGTGTCACCTCATAAGCAGGTGCGACAGTCACATCTGGCACATTCCAAACAACGACCCTCTTAGCGCCAAGCTTAATCACGCGATCAATACTAGAAAGTAAATCACTGGCAACGCGATAAACCGCAGGAAAATTTAAGAAAGGTTTTTCATTATGCACAGCAAATAAAAAGTTATTACCACCACCATTTAGCATAATAAGCGCATCATCAGCAAAGCGCCCTTGTCGTGCAACATAACGATCAATCTGATTTTGCACTGAAAAAGAGTGCGCTGTTAACAATGATTTTGGATTTTTACCTGAGGTGCATGCGCCACCTATGGCATAATTATTTACTTTAATATCTGCTGTTGTTTGCTGCCTTTCTTTGAACATCTTACCAAGATACTCACAAGCAACTAATCCATCACTAAAGCGTCCACGGTCATAAGGTACTCCTGGAATTTCCAGTGTTTTAATTAGATTGCCATTATCTTGCAGGCTATCGCCAAATACTACAATAC
>JAHDDB010000025.1 GCA_020629575.1 Caedibacter sp.
TTAAGGGTGGGTTACTGTTGGCTTCATAATTACCCACAAATTTGGAATGCGCCCGCTCGACTTTGTCATACTCGCCATCACCGTTGAAATCATAGGATATACGCGCTTTAATCGCCAAGCCTGGTGCGTTGGCATTAATAAATATGGCAAACTCTGTAGCATTTCCAAGATATTGACCATTGATATGATCTAATGTGAATACTTGTGCATTAAACGGTGAGAAGTGATGGTTTTGTTTTAGCTCAGCAAATTCAACCACCAGATCTTTGTTGCCCTTTTTTTCAAAATAGGTAAAAGGTAATCCATGACCAAAAGTCGCTCTTAACTCATCTTGCCCTTGTTGCCATAAGCTTGTCACACTCCAATCGGAATAGTCATCAACAACCGTCTTATCAACGTTAAAACCATCTAAACCAACCGTCATATCAGCAAAATGCGGATATTGATAGCCTGAATTGCGTTGCAAAATTTTGCCCTGCCATTCATGCGAATAAACACGCGCCTCTTGTGGATAGCCAATCTCTAAACCTTTGGCATTTGTTTTGACACTTAACGGATGCGGAAACATCGCCTCTGAAAACATGTTTTGATTATTAAAGCTCCAAATAAGCGATGACCACCAATCGGTTGTTGGATAAGGTGAGCTCAACTGTGAGGAGACTTTAGGTACTGCATTTAATGCAGTAAATGGTTTGCCACTCATTATATCCACTCTATTATTCAAACTGTCAGTATAACTGCCCTTTTCAAGTTGTAAGATATCGGCAAACGCCGGCGAAAAACAAAACAATGAGCCAAAGCCTAAATAGCGAGATAGGCGTGACACTTTAAAAAACTTAACAGGTGATAATAACTTATTTGTATTCATAATATGCTCCTCTTAAAGTCAAAAGAATATATGCACATTTAGTATACAAACAGATCAATAATCACAAGTGTTTTTCTTGATGACTAAAGATGACTAGAAATAACTCACACGACAAACAATCGCAAACTCACAATACTGACAGCTCGCCGCTGAGGGTGTTAACATCGACTCCCCTGCAACGAAACCTGACATTTGTTCATCCAACTGTCTTTGCCAATAGTGTTTTAATGCCGTGTAATTTTGTGGAGCATCTTCAGATATTTTTTTGGTAGGATAAGATTTTGGCTGCCCTTCTTGTATCCAATCGTCAATGCTTGAGATACTTTGCAAACCAGTCTTAGCACCGTTTACCGTCGCAACTGCCACGGCATCGGCATTTTCATAGATGGCATATAATGGCAATTGAGATTCAGTAATCGGTGATTTTAGCAAATCACTAATGAGATAACTTTTAGAAGTTTTATAATCAATGACGACAGTATGATTGTCTTTAAGTCGATCAATTCGATCTAAACGTAGCTTAAGTGTCACCCCTGCAATCGTACATTTGAGCTCTTTCTCAAGTGCTAAGATCTCAAACGGCTCTTGGCGTAATTTCTCATAGTCAAGCCATTGTAAGATCACCTCTTGCAGACGCATGATCTCAACTTCTTTGATAAGTTGTGGCAGCATATTAATTAACGCCACATGCATATTTAACGCTGATTGGATATGTTGCGTTACTTTTTCAATCAGTGCATCTCTTGGCATATTGCTTAAGTTGTCAGATGTTCTTAACTCGCGCCAAATCTGCTCTAGTACGTGATGGATAATCACACCTTTCTCAAGTGCTGATAATATTGGCTTATGCGCCTTATCGGCATCTAGATGCAACCGATGAATCAATGCCGCACGGTACGGACATTCAGCAAAGTTTTTAAAAATTTGTGAGCCACCTTTGAGTATTTGACTGGCTTCAGCTGTCATGGCTGACAATGAGCTATCCTCAAATACATCAAAGTGAACTTCATCATTCCTTTTATAATCAAGCTTTGTGTGATCATAGTCAATTGCAGCTAATCCCATCAGTAAAGGGGAACACATTTGTATTTTTTCATCATTTAATAAAGCATAGCTAAAATATATATGTTGCGCCTGTTTGGTTAAGCGCTTGGTTATGGTTTTGGCAAATTGAAGCTCTCGCTCGACACTGGAATGTGGCATCGAGTGCGATCTTTGCAATGACAAAGGCAAATAAGGATTCATGTTAGCAAGACTTGGCCAATTACTATCATTCATGCGTATCACAAACAGATGATCAAAATAAACCTCAGTTGCCTCAAGCATCCCTAGAATATGCACACGTGGATTTGTCGTTGTTTCAGTTTGAAAAAGCGTGTTACTGGCTAAGGTTTGTAACTCTATCAACCACTGATTAAACTCAAGTTTAATCTCTAAGCGCGTTAACATAATAAGCTTATTAAGTAGCTTATAAAACTGTGCCAACGCCTGATGCTCTATACTGGTAAGCTTGCAATGATCAAGATACCCAAGGATTGCAAGTGCTTCTTTTAGCTTTTCAATAAAAGTAAAGGCTGTGATTTTACCCTCTTGCTTTTGTGAATTATGAAAACGTAGTATTTGCGTGATCACTTCCAATAAGATTGGATCACAATCATCAGTAAATAACTTAAGCTTAATCAACTTAGCAAATTCAATAGATTCAGGGATTTTTGATTTAAGAGCTTGCAGCTTTTGATATCTTTGTGTTTTGTGATCAGCATGCCCTTTAAGATAGCTTGAGCTTAGCATTAACTTAATATCATCATAGCTTAGGGTTTTACTCATCTTAAGCCATAGCATCAGCTGATAAACAATGCCTTGATACAATAAGCTTTCACCACCTGATATGGTATATTCACGAGAGCTATTATCTAATAAAGGGTTTTGTTTGACTTCAGTTGCAATAAAATACTGATCAAAGGCATCAATTAAAGCGCCAAATTGCGTTTGTAAATCTGGCACAATCACACCAATTGTTGCTTGTGGCTCGCTTTGGCTTAATTCAAAGACGGCTTTAGCAACTTTTTGAACCTCCAGTTGATCCTCAAGATATTCGGTTATTTGCAGCTTGCTTTTTGTATTGATTAAAGTCCAATTATCTATCGTAATATTAAGCTTAGATACACAGTGCGCAAAAAATGCCTCCATTTGTGGTGTCAAGGTATCAAAACCAACTAAGATGATTTTCTGATAATCCAAATGTGCAAACGTCTTAGCTAATATCTCATGCTTTGCCAAAAGCGCTGTGATGAGGCGTGACTTATCTATCCAGTTATGTTCAATCAAGGTATTTTGATAGCGCTCGATCCAGCGTAAAAACAAACGAACATTCTTATTTGCTGTTTCACTCTCAAGCGATTTAACATCCAAATTCCATTGTTGTAATAATTGCCATGCACCAAGTACAAGCTTTGCTTGCTGCGCATTGGGCATAAAAACATCCGCATCGTCCTTAAGAAAGCTCAACAATAAAAAGCGTGCCTCATCATCGCTAATTAAGTTAGGCAACGCATTATCAATCATTTGTGCGTGAGTATATAAAGCATCAACCACCCCATCAAAGCTCATAAAAGCATCACGCAATACGACATACTGCTGCTCATTACGCGCATAGTCTAAATACATTGCCGTTAAATGATCTTTTAGGCGAGTGTTTGCCGTAATGACGATTGTTTTGTCATTGATTTGATTTAATAAACTAAGATAATGACTGATACTTTGACCATCATTTAATTGTTGATATGCATCAAGCATTTTTCAGAATAACCACATCGCACGGTGCATTATTAGAAATCTTGCTTGCGACTGAACCCATGCGCCCAAAAACGCCATGGTGATGTCCATTGAGAATCAAAAGATCAATGTTTTGTTTTTCAATATATTCAATAATACCATCTGCCACAGAATCCGCATCAATCACTTTAGAGATCACATGATCATGTTTGGAGATACTTGCAGTGACTTCAGTAAATTTCTGTGTCAAGCGATCCTTGATTAACTGGTTAGGTGTTTTCTCTGAAACACCTGCGCCATAGCCATAGTCAAAAACGGTTTTATGGACACTGATAACATGTAAGTTTGCTTTTTTGGTTTTAGCGTAATCAACCAAATGATCTAATACTTTTGCCACATCGTCATTAACATCGATTGCATAAATAATATTTTGGTATTCAAACATTTATATCTCCTTTTAGTTGCACTCATCTACACTCTATTCCGACCTTGGGATTAAGGTCAAGCGAATACTTTGCAGGAATGAACCTTTTTACTTCAATTTAATTTTAGCTACAATATCCTTGTTTTGTGCTTTAAATCAATTTCAAAAAGGAAAAGCCATGGATAAGGATTTAGATTTTTTATGTAATACACCATTAATAGCTGATATAAATGCTATCAAACAACTGCTTATAAGCAAACTATCACCTCAGGAAAAATGGCAACAACTAACACAATACTATTTAACATCCGATATTCCTTTTGATAGCCATTATAAGCTATATCACCTTTGTTATGCTAAGAGCGAATTTAAACCTATTTGGTTGCCAGATAGTGAAACAATGAAAAATAGCTATTTAGGCAAATGGCTTAATCAGCTTAATTTTTCGGATGTTTCTCAGTTTTATCAATACAGTATTGATGCCCCTCAAGCTTTCTGGGGGCAAGCGATTGCTGATTTGGGCTTATCTTTTAGCAAAAAACCATTAACAAGCTTTGATATGTCATTATTCCCCTATACACCAACATGGTTACCGGGCGCTTCTTTTAATATTGCTGATTGCTGTATTGATGTTGAAGATGATCTTGCAATGAAGCCTGCAATTATTTATAAAGGGGTTCGTTATGGTAAATATACCGATCAAACAATAAATTATACCGAGCTTAAAGACTTAGTGCTTACAATTGCTCGAGGGCTTAAACATCATTATCAATTAAGCCCCAAAGATACCGTTGCTATTATTATGCCGATGAATATCGAGGCAGTGGCAACTTACTTGGCTGTTATCTATCTTGGTGCGAGTGTTGTTTCAATTGCCGATAGCTTTTCCGAGAATGAAATCAATAAACGGCTTAGTATTAGCAATTGCAAACTCGTAGTAACACAAGATGTAATCACTCGCAGCAATAAAACACTTGAGCTCTATCAAAAGATCATGAATTGTCAGATTTCATCAATTATCTGCTTAAACACTAAAAATCAAGGCATTAACTTACGCGTTAATGACATGTCTTTTGATGACTTATTAACTCCGCATAACATAAGTACCGTGCTTGACCCTTATCTACATAATGCGCAAGGTGTGATTAATATTTTATTCTCATCAGGCACAACAGGCACACCAAAAGCCATTATTTGGGAGCAAAGTACGGCACTTAAAGCAGCAACCGATGCCAAGCTTTATATGGATACTAACAAAGAAGATATCTGGGCGTGGCCAACAAATCTTGGCTGGATGATGGGGCCATGGCTTGTATTTGCTGTCTTTTTAAATCGAGCAACGATGGTATTAACTGAAGATTTACCAACTTCACTTGAATTCGCCCAG
The DNA here is from genome assembly GCA_020629575.1 of Caedibacter sp. Classification (GTDB taxonomy): domain Bacteria; phylum Pseudomonadota; class Gammaproteobacteria; order Francisellales; family Francisellaceae; genus Caedibacter. The sequence goes on from JAHDDB010000025.1 coordinate 5,455, forward strand.
TTTATTGAAAAAACTCAAGTCACTAAATTAGGTGTTATTCCAAGTATCGTTAACGCATGGCGCACTCATGCCGTGCTTGAAGAAGTTAATTGGCAGCATATTAAGCTCTTTGCCAGCACTGGGGAGTCCTCTAATGTTGAAGATATGTTTTATCTGTCATTACATGCCGGCTATAAACCGATTATAGAATACTGTGGTGGCACTGAGATTGGTGGTGCTTATATTAGCTCAACACTGTTGCAGGCGAATGTCCCCTCCCAATTCTCGCAAGTATGTTTTGGTATTGAGCTTAAGCTTTTGGATGAGAGGCATCACATTTTGCCACAAAACGCTGTGTGCATTGGTGAAGCTGCATTAAGTTCTTATGCATTAGGCTTATCCAACCGCTTATTAAATGCCGATAACAGTGATATATATTATCGTGATATGCCATCTTACAATAATATGCCATTACGTCGACATGGTGATTTATTAAGGCGCACAGCCAATGGCTATTACCGCTCATTGGGACGCGCTGATAACACCATGAATTTAGGTGGCATTAAAACCTCAAGTGCTGAGATTGAGCAAGTGCTTTTGAATTTAGCACATATTTATGAGCTTGCTGCAGTGGCAGTTAATGACGAGGTTGAAGGCATATCTAAACTCGTTATTTATGTTGTACCAACAGTACAAATGGATCTTTGTCAGTTAAAATCACAAATGCAAACATTGCTTAAAGAGCATTTAAACCCTTTGTTTAAAATAAGCGATGTTATTTTAATTGAAAAATTGCCAAGAACAGCCAGCAACAAGGTAATGCATCGTGAATTAAAAGCGCATTATGCGCAATATTGTCAAAATAGTCCGTGTTGCTAAGTAAGCTTATTAACCGAAGTTACACACTTTAGAAAAACTATGGCCTTATAAACACCCCGTCAGCCTACGGCTGCCACCCCTCTTTGCAAGAGGAGTGCTTAAGCTTGCGAGGCGGGGTGTTGAAATAGCAAACGTCGTAATTCCGGTTATTAATTATCTTCAGGATTTGCTTTACGCGCCAAGGTTTGCCCTTCGGTTAAGCTATTTTGATTAGATTGAATCTGTGCTTTCACCTGACGAATCGTGTTATAACGCTCAGTTGTGACATCAACATCAAAGCCCGTTGCAATAATCGTGATATCGATATTATCACCCATATCTTCTTTGATTGAGGTACCGATAATAACTGGCGCATCAGGAGATGCAATCTCTGCCACACGATCACCTAACTCGGTGAATTCACCTAAAGAAATATCATTACTAGAGGTGACACATACCAATAAACCTTTGGCATCTTTCAGCTCAATATCTTCCAACAAGTCACAAGAAACCGCCTTATCAACCGCTTTTAAAATGCGATCTTCACCACCGGCATGTCCCGTACCGATCACTGCCAAACCAGGGGATGCCATAACTGTTTTCACATCCGCAAAGTCAACGTTAATATGACCAGGGGTACGAATAATCCCAGTCATTGAAGACATTGCATTAAAAAGCACATCATTGGCAGCATGAAATGCTTCCATTAGTGTTGTTCTATCACCCAATGATTTACGTAATTTATCATTAGGTATAACGATCAAGGAATTGACATGCTCTTGAAGTGCTGAAATACCTTGTCTGGCAACAACTTCACGTCGACGTCCTTCAAATGAAAAGGGTGTCGTCACTACCCCTACCGTCACAATGCCTTTACGTTTTGCAACTTCAGCAATAACACCCGCTGCTCCTGTACCAGTACCACCGCCCATGCCTGCAGTAATGAATAACATATCACAATCAGCAATAGCCTCTTCAATATTATGCATACTTTCTTGCGCAGCTTTAAGACCAACCTCAGGATTTGCTCCGGCACCTAGTCCTTTGGAAATAAATTCACCAATTTGCACCTTATGGGGTGCGGCATTTTTATCAAGTGCTTGCTTATCTGTATTCATCGCATAAATTTGCGCACCTTGTAAGCCTTTCTCGACCATGTAACCTACGGCATTACCGCCACCGCCGCCAACACCGATTACTTTAATGCGACCATGTTCAAAACCACTTGAATGTTGTTCTTGCTCTAAACTTGCCATCGTTTCTCCTAAAACTTTTCCCTTAACTAAAACGCCTATAGTATATACATAAATACGCTAAAATAATGATATTTCTGCGCTTTCATGCAAAAATCTTTCGTAAATAAAAGAAATTTAGCATAAATTATTTTTTACGCTGTGTATTTGCTTTTCTCATATATTGATAATGAATGATTTATGTTACACTGCGATTCAAGTAAGTTTTCTAGATGATGGGAATTTTTTCATGGAGAAGCAATACGATAAAAACGAGGTTAGGCTCATTAAGAAGTATCCTAATCGGCGTTTATATGATACACAGGACAGTTGCTACATTACCGCAGAGGGTGTACATAAACTGATAATTGAACATGAGAATGTCGTCGTAGTTGAAAATAAAAGCGGCAAAGACATTACCCGAAGTGTATTAATGCAGATTATTAATGATCTTGAGGAGACGAGCCCAAGACAAATGTTCAGTAATGAGTTTTTAGCACAAGTTATTAAGTCTTATGGTACAGATATGCAAAACACATTGGTCATGTGTTTTAACAAAACACTTGATTTATATCTAGGACAAAAGCATGCCACTGCCGCCATTACTAAAAAACCAAATGCTGCAATAACACCAAATGATTATTTCAACACCACCGCAAGAGACAATATTAACCGCTGGCAAAAGTCGTGGGATAACCTAAAAAGTTCTAAAAAGTCATAGCATCATTTAGCAGCTAAAAAACGTTCAATCCGCTGATATAACACTTCGCATTCCTGTGGAACCAACTTACCAAAATTAATAAAGCCGTGAATCATATTATCAAAGTGATAATGGTGTGTATCGACACCTTTTTCCATTAAACTCTGTGCAAAGAGTAAGCCCTCATCTCTTAATGGATCAAAGCCTGCAGTAAACACCATAGTGCGTGGCATTTTTTCAAGATCTTTAATGTACAGTGGCGATATCTGTGGTTCAGTACCATTCATATCTTTAGGACGATACTGTGCATTATACCAGTTGACTTGACGTGATTCTAGCAAATACCCTTGGCTAAATTCACGCATTGATTCTGTGTTATGTGTTAAATCAGTTGTCGGATAAATAAGGACTTGATTACTTACCGTAAACTCACCGGTTTGAATGGATTTCTCAACACAAAGTGCCGTGTAGTTACCTCCTGAGCTATCACCAATCATGGTAAAGTCGTTATGATCCGCCTTAATATCAGCAGCATGCTCATATGCCCATTTAGCAACTTGATAGATATCATTAAAGCCTGCAGGATATGGATTCTCAGGTGCTAAACGATAGTCAATAGCCAACACCACACGATGGGTTGTATGCGCCAAATGCCTGCATGGCGCATCAAATGAATCGAGTGTTCCAGATACAAAGCCACCACCATGCGTATAAATCACAATAGGCAAATGCTCTTTAGGATTTGGATGGTACAAGCGCACATTAATCTCGCGCCCTTCTACCTTCACCGCAAAATCACGCACAGAGGCAATATCAACCTTGCTGCCAGCGTAAAGCATAAGCGATGCGGCTGATTTGCGCACACCTTCGATCGATAAAATCTCATCCTTTCTATATTTATTGACAAAGTCTAATAAGTTTTGCAGTTTTTCTGGTACGGCTTTTTGCCCATGATAAAGGGTTACTTCACGAATACTTTCAGCAGTTTCTTTGGCAATAATAACTTCACTATTAGATTTGGCTAATACATTAAACCAACTTTGTTGGCGCGGTGTCATTCTGTCACCCATACCACTGATAGAGCTTGCAATACCTTGATCACTACAATCACTTTGCGCAAATTCAGTTAATTTCTCACCAACCCAATGAATTAACATCACCGCCTTAGCATGGTTATCAAAACGGGTTTGCAATATACAGTCATTATTATCAATATCGTCCGCCCACGGCACATAATCAACAATAAAATTACAAGGCAAATAATGAAGTCCCGCTTCTCGTGCTAAGGCAAACTCAGGAAAAGCCGTCATGCCAATCACACCACCACCCATTGCTTGATAACATTTAGCATCAATCATCGTTGGAAATTGTGGTCCATCAATACATACACAAATTTGCCCAAAATGAATCGGGAAATCAAAATGCTTCTTTTGTTTTTTGATAATATCAGCCGCTTTTTCACTGATTGGATGAGTTAATGATACATAAGCTAAGATGCCATCATCACAAAAAGTCGATTCACGCAATCCCTTAGTGCGGTCAATATACTGATAAGGTATTGCCATATCACCAGGTTTTAATACCGTTTGCAAGCTGCGCACAGATGACAACGCCAGAATAGCTGTTGCGCCATGCTTTTTCAGTGCATAAATGTTCGCGCGATAATTGATTTTACTTGGTAAGATATTTTCAGACTGTCCAGTGCGACACAGGAACAACATTTCAGCATCGCCAACCTTAATACGATAAAAGCCATTTGAACATAGTCCAAATGGTGTCTCGCGTGGCAATGTTTCTACTATTTCAAACTCATCAAACTCTTCAAATCCACTGCTACCGATAATTGCCCACATAATATTTCCTTATGGATTAATTGCTTGATGTATATTATCGGATAGTCTTAACCATTTATCCAATCTAAACAGCCAAAGTTTTATTTTTAAGGATTAAAATTTGCCGTAATATCCTTCTTTTAAAGCGTCATATAGGTTTGCTGCTGTATGCTCTTCACCATCATACTCAATCATTTCATTACCCTTTAGCTCAAGCATTGAACCATCATCAAGCGTGAAACGATATTTGGTTTTTTCAAGATCTTCATCTTTAACCAAAACACCTTGGAAAACTTCAGGATTAAATCTAAAGGTTGTACATCCCTTTAAACCTTGATGATAGGCATAAAGATATATGTCTTTGAAATCAGCAAACGGGAAATCCGTCGGCACGTTAGCGGTTTTTGAAATACTTGAATCAACCCATTTTTGTGCAGCTGATTGAATATCAACATGCTCTTTCGGTTTGACATTATCAGCACTGATAAAGTATTCAGGTAATTGCTGTGCCTGATCTTTAGCAAATGGCATTGCCTCGTTATTAACTAACTGACGATACGCCAATAGCTCATAGGAAAATACATCTACTTTTTCTTTGGATTTTTTACCTGCACGAATGACATTGCGCGCATAGTGATGGGCAAAGCTTGGCTCAATACCGTTACTCACATTATTTGCTAATGATAATGAGATCGTGCCCGTAGGTGCAATAGATGTGTGATGTGTGAAGCGACAGCCATGCTCACAAATGGCATCAATAATAGAGATATCCTCTTTAGCAATGCGTTGCATATATCGGCTATATTTAGCATGCAACATCCGCCCTTTGATTACATCACCAACTTTAACGCCATCTGCTGCCATCTCAGGACGTAAGCGCAAAAACTCTTCTGTAACGGCGAAGTCCTTCTCAAGTACTGGCGCACTACCTTTTTCTTTAGCTAATTTAACGCCTTCACGCCAACCCTCTAATGCCATTTGTTTAGCAACTTCCTCGGTAAACATCACCGAGTCTTTACTGCCATATTTCATCTTAAGCATGGTAATTGCTGAGCCCAAGCCTAAAAAGCCCATGCCATGACGACGCTTAGATTCAATCTCATAACGCTGCTCTTTTAGTGGAAGACCGTTGATCTCGACGACATTATCAAGCATGCGCGTGAAAATACGCACGACTTTACGATATTTATCCCAGTCAAAACGAGCCTCTTTGGTAAATGGTGCTTCGATAAATTTAGTTAAATTAACCGAACCTAACAAACAAGAACCGTAAGGCGGTAATGGCTGCTCACCACATGGGTTTGTAGCACGAATGGTCTCGCAAAACCAATTGTTATTATCTTCATTAACTTTATCGATCAAGATAAACCCAGGCTCAGCATAATCATAAGTTGAGGACATGATCATATCCCACAAGCGACGCGCCTTGATCGTGTTATAAATCTTACAAGCAACAAGACCTGAATCATCATTTATATAGTCATCTTTGACCGGCCAATCGCGCCATAATACTTGTGTTGTGTCTTGCAAATCAATGTTATGTGCCTGTTGTTCAGCCTCAGTCATCGGGAAAGCCAAATGCCACTGTCCATCCTGCTCAACAGCATCGATAAAGTCTTTGGTAATCAATAATGATAAGTTAAATTGGCGCAAACGCCCATCTTCGCGTTTGGCACGAATAAAATCAAATACATCCGGATGGCCAACATCAAAGGTGCCCATTTGTGCACCACGCCTACCACCTGCTGATGCCACGGTAAAGCACATCTTGTCATAGATATCCATAAATGACATGGGACCTGAAGTATGCGCACCAGCTCCGGCGACAAAGGCACCCTTTGGACGCAATGTTGAGAACTCATAACCAATTCCACATCCGGCTTTAAGTGTTAATCCTGATTCATGTACTTTTTGCAAAATATCATCCATTGAGTCATGAATCGTGCCTGAAACCGTACAGTTGATCGTAGAAGTCGCAGGCTTATGCTCAAGCGCACCAGCGTTAGAGACAATTCTTCCGGCGGGAATGGCACCATTTCTTAATGCCCACAAGAACTCTTCATAATGTTTTTGTTGCAACGCTTTGGTTGCCTCAACCTCTGATAATGCTTTGGCAACACGCTGATATGTCGCATCAATATCTTGATCAACAGGCTCACCTAAGCGTGTTTTTAAACGATATTTACTATCCCAAATATCCAAGGATGCTGCTTGGAAATCGATTGTTGGTATTGCTTCTGTCAACGACATGACGGGCTCCTCATAACCTAAAAATAACAAAATACATTCGCTATTCTAGCGATATTTCCGACGAAAGGCGGCAACTTTTTCCTTGAATATTTTCGTAATATGACTTGACTCACCCGCTGTGACTAGATCCTGTGATAAAAATAGAACCTTTTGATGGCATGTGACAAGAGCTAGGTCTAAAAGGGGTTATTAAAAATCATAAATTACATTTGCTTTCAGTCACTTTTTCTTTAAAGTTAATAGCCATAAGCAAAGCAATCAAGTCTCGTTATGACCTCAAAAAGAACCATTATTATTACTGGCGGCAGCCAAGGCATTGGCAGAGCCTGCTGTGAGCTGTTTCATGCCAATAATTATCAGGTGATTAATCTAGATATCGCCCCAAATGAAACTCCTGGTGTTGATTATATTCAAACGGATTTAAGTCAAGTTGCGGCAATTAGTGAGTCTTTTAAACACATTAAAGAAAAATATCCACGTATTGACGCGCTTATCTCTAATGCTGGCATTCATTTCTCTGCCAGCATTGAAAATACATCAGAGAGAGATTATTTTCGCGTGTTAAACACTAACCTTACCTCATGCTTTTTTGTGCTTAAAGAAAGCATTTCATTAATGAAGCAAAACGCACATGGTGGACGCATTATTACTATCGGTTCTGATCAGTCTTTTGTTGCTAAAAATAACTCAGCAGTTTATGGTTTAACAAAAGCCGCTATTGCTCAGCTGACCAAAAACATTGCCCTTGATTATGCTAAAGATAATATTACTGCCAATTGTGTTTGTCCTGGCACGATTGAAACACCGCTTTATTGGCAAGCAATACGAAACTATTGTCAAAAATCAGGCGCTGATATTGATACCATTCATAAAGAAGAACAATTGCTACAACCGGCAAAGCGCTTAGGACAACCTGAGGAAGTAGCGAGTTTAATCTATTATCTCATTGATCAAGCCGGCAGCTTTTTATTAGGTAGTCATATTGCCATTGATGGTGGCTATACCGCGCAATAATTGCCATCTTTTCTGGTATTGTCTGGTATATGCCATATGAGTTCGCTAAAATAACGCCACGCAATATTCTAGATTTAAATTTATCATGCAGATTCTGCCAAAAGCGACACGCAATATTTATGCCAACGCCATTCCTACGGCACTATCGCTTGCCTTAAATGAGTACATCTTGGCAAATGATCAAAAGCCTCACTTATTAGTGTGTGAAAGTGCACAAATTGCACTACAACTATATGATGAACTGTGTTTTCTACTGCCACAAAAAACCATATTGCATTTTGCTGATCTTGAAATTTTACCATTTGATTACTTCTCCGCGAGTGAAGATGTGATCTCATCACGTTTAAACACTCTAAACCAGATTCAAAATAATCCAAATAGCATTATCATTGCCAGTGTTAATACGTTGACTAAATATCTGCCACCAAAATCCTTCTTACACACTAATGCTTTTATGATCAAAAAAGGTGATAAACTTGATCTAACGCTAAAAAAGCATCAGCTAGAAACCACAGGCTATCAAAATGTCACCCAAGTGGTTGCTCGAGGTGAATTTAGTGTGCGCGGCAGTATTTTGGATATTTTCCCGATGGGATCGGATGACGCCTATCGTATTGATCTCTTTGATGATGAAGTTGACAGTATTCGCTGTATTGATGTGGAAACACAGCGCTCTCACTCACCAATTGATGAAGTCAACATATTGCCAACACAAGAGTTTGTCCTTGATAAAAAAACACTCGATCAATTTGCACTAAACTGGTATGAGTTCATACCGCACAGAGATACCCAAAATCAAATTTATCAAAGCATTATTAAAGGGCAGATGATCAGTGGTATTGAGTTTTATCTACCACTATTTTTTGAACGTGTTAATACGCTCTTTGACTATTTATCACAAGATACGATCATTCATAGCATTTATAACTGCCAATTGTCATTAGAGAAATATCACACTGGTATTTTGACGAGACATGACCAGTTAGCGCATGATCGCGAGCGCCCTATTTTACAACCCGAGCAGGTTTTCTTATCCCCTGCTGCATTTAATGGCTTAATCAAAGACTTCACGCACATTAAATGGTTATCTCAAGATAAAACTAAGGCAAACAACCTTGAAGTTGAAGCTCTACCTGATATTCATGTACATTACCAATATAAAGAGCCCTATCAAAAACTTTTGGATTTATTAACAAATACAAGCTTTAACAAAGTTATTTTTTGCGCTGAAAGTCCTGGCAGAAAAGCGCTTATGTATGAAAACTTAAGCAAACTGGGTTTGACGCTTGATACCTATGTTAACTTCAGTGATGCGCTTGAATCGGGCTCAGCACGCGCGATTACTGTTGCACCTTTTACCCAAGGTATTATTACCCATAATAAAAATCATAAAACACTGATTGTTACCGAGTTTGATCTCTTTGCAAATCACAGTGCAATTAATCTACGCACACGCATTAAGCAAAAAGATCAAAGCATACCAACTGTCGCCCTTAAAGATTTATCGGAACTAAGCTTAGGCAGCCCCGTGGTGCATATTGAACACGGTATTGCACGTTTTGATGGCTTAACTAAGCTTGATTTCGGCGCACAAGACACTGAGTTTCTAACGCTTAAATTTAAAAATGATGAAAAGTTATATGTGCCAATCTATGCACTACACCTAGTTAGTCGCTATAGTGGTACTGAGCTTGAACATGCACCCATTAGTAAGCTCGGCACCGATACTTGGCAAAAAGAAAAAGAAAAAGCGGCTAAAAAGATCAATGATGTTGCCGCTGATCTTTTGGCAATTTATGCAGAGCGTGCTCTCAAACAAGGCTATGGCAATATATTCCATGAGAAAGATTATCTGGCATTTTGTGAAGGGTTTCCCTTTGAAGAAACACCTGATCAAGCCATTGCAATTCATGATGTCATTAAAGATATGATTTCAGATAAACCAATGGATCGCTTGGTGTGTGGTGATGTTGGTTTTGGCAAAACAGAAGTGGCTATGCGTGCGGCATTTATTGCGGCAAGTAACAATAAACAAGTGGCTGTTTTAGCACCAACCACTTTATTAGCACAACAGCATTTTGATAATTTTAGTGATCGATTTAGTGAAATGGGTGCAACTGTTGAAGTACTGTCACGCTTTAAAACAACTAAAGAGCAAAACGATGCAATCAAACAAATCAACGATGGTAATATTGATATTGTGATCGGTACACATAAATTATTATCTGAGAAAATTAAGTTCCATAATTTGGGATTGTTAATTATCGATGAAGAGCATCGTTTTGGGGTCACTCACAAAGAAAAAATGAAAGCAATGCGTGCTAATATCGATATTCTAACGATGACGGCAACCCCTATTCCGCGTACATTAAATATGGCATTTTCTAATATCCGCGATTTGTCAGTGATTGCCACAGCACCTGCTAAACGCCTATCGGTTAAGACATTTGTTAGGCAATATAACAGTGGCATTGTCAAAGAAGCCGTGATGCGTGAGGCGTTAAGAGGCGGACAAGTTTATTATCTTCACAACAGTGTTAGTACGATTTATCATAAAGCTGAGGAGTTACAAAAGCTTTTCCCTGATATCAACATTGCGGTAGCGCATGGACAAATGCGCGAGCGTGAACTTGAGAAAATCATGTTTGAATTCCAACAAAATCGCTATCAAATTCTGGTATGTACCACAATTATTGAAACCGGTATTGATATTGCTAATGCTAATACCATTGTTATTGAACGCGCCGATAATTTTGGCTTAGCGCAATTACATCAGTTGCGAGGTCGCGTTGGACGCTCACATCATCAGGCTTATGCTTATTTACTGACACCACCTCAAGCATCATTAGCAAAAGATGCTAAAAAACGCCTTGAAGCGATCTTAGAAACGGAATCATTAGGTGGTGGCTATATGTTGGCTAATCATGATCTTGAGATCCGAGGCGCAGGTGAAATGCTTGGCAAAGAGCAAAGTGGTAATATGCAAGGCATTGGCTTTAATCTTTATATGGACTTACTGCAAAAAACCATCTCAGCACTACAAAAAGGCGAAACATTTGATGCAACCAAGATCAATCAATCCTTTCAATTAGACGCCCAGATTGAGCTTAGAATCCCTACACTTTTCCCTGAAGAATATATCTATGATGTGCACACGCGTCTTGGGCTTTATAAACGTATCTCCAGTGCAGAAACCCACGATGAGCTAGATAGAGTCAAGGCTGAAGTGATTGATCGCTTTGGTTTATTGCCCGAACATGCGCAGTATTTATTTGATATAACCCATTTGAAATTAAGTGCAACACACCTTGGTATTCATAAAATCGAAATGCATTCATCAGGTGGCAAGATAGGTTTTAATACACCACTTGAATTTGATCCTATTCATCTTATTACGCTAGTGCAAATGCAGCCTCAAGATTTCCAATTAAGCCAGGATCAAAAACTAGTGATTAAAAAAGCACTACCTCAAGCCCAAGAGCGAATTGCATTTATTAGCGCGTTTATCGATAAATTGCAGTCAAAAATAAAACAAACAAGGCATTAACTATTCAAAAGTATTTAAACTCTCAACTGCAATGGGCTTGCCATTTTTTCCTTGCCATAGTGTATTTAAATCAACCTTAACATAGCCTAAACTATCATACGTTCTAACATATAAATTGTTATGACTTAAGTCCTTAATAACTGACCAAAGTGTAGTGCCATAGACGGTATCATTTCCTATTTTGTTACGCATGGCACCTTTAGGGATATCAACATTATTCAAAATATGTGTACTTAGTACAATTGCCTCTCGCGTGTTTTGTGGCTGAACCGCAGTATGTAAAAGGACAAATTGTTTCACAAAACGTGACGATGATGTATAGTCACCAGGCAACCCTAAAAAGCCATTTCCCTGGCTAATCGATGGAATTTCTTCACCATCAAAGGTTATTGAATTTTGATTATATGGCGACAGATGTAAATAGTTTTTCAAATTGGTTAAATGCCAATGATAACTTGGGCTATTGGTCATAACATTGACTTTATTGTCATAAACTTTTAATTGACCATTATCTTCGTATTCAACAACAATGCTGTTACCTTTTTTATCATGGAAAACAAAATGAAGCTCAGGTATTTGGTGCTTTAAAACAGCTTCTTTTTCTGCCCAAATTCGGATCGTTGATAAAGCCTTTTTGACCTCAGAAACCGTTTGATATTGTGATAAAATCCATACTAATAAATCATTGATTTTCACAAACTTCTGATGAGTATTACCTGATATATCTTTAGGTCCATAATCAGCATAATGTGGGAATAATAAGGCTTCTGCAGCTAACCCATGTTCATTAACACCATCAAACACAGCATCTTTGGCATCTTGCGCATAGATACCCACAAAGTTATATTTGCCCCGCCATTGCATTGATATGGAACCATCTGGATTAGTCGTTTGAAATGTTTGCCCTTGTAAATAGCGCTGCAGTTGATCTTTCGTATCAATGGCAAACTCCATAGTACGACCGATAACGACATCGCCATTTTTTGCTTGTACTTTTATATCAGTACAGGCTTGCGCATAGGTGATACCAAAAAGAGGGAGTGCGAAAGCTAAGTAACGAGAAATTAACATAAATTACCTTAAATTAAATTGAGCAATGATTCGCCATCCTATCACCATAAATCATTGCTTAACAATTACGATTGCTTATGGGGGTATAAGGTAATTAAATACATCATTTGAATTTATCTTATCGCAAGTGAAAACTCACGCGGGCTATTTAGCATGTAGGGGCGTATAGCATACGCGCTACTATTTTTTGTTATAAAACAGATAAATCAGCGACTTGACGAAATAAGTACGCTATTTTTTGTAAGATTGCCAGACGATTATTTTTAATCTTTTCATCCCCAGCAATCACCATGACGTGTTCAAAAAACTCGGCAATTGGTTCATCCAATGTTGATAAAATCAATAACGCCTCTTGGTATTTTTTGTCACTTATTAACGTAGATAACTTACTTTCAACAGACTGCAATGCTTCAAATAGGTTAATCTCTGCAGTTTCTTGTAATAAGCTTTGATCAATACTCAACGCATCATTCGCGTTATTTTTTGCCAGAATATTGGCAACACGTTTGTTGCTTTGTGCCAAGCGCTCGCATGCTGTATGCGATTTAAAGGCAAGTAAGGCATTAATACGCGCATCAAAATCAGCAACATCGGCGTGATCAACCGCTTTAACCGCTTCAAAGATTTCTCCGGCTACACCCTCTTCTTTATAGATCACTTTCAAGCGATCAATGAAGAATTGCTTCAAACTATCCTTTAAATCTGCTTGTGCGCTTAACTGATCAGCATGGAAGGTGTTGATCGATAACTCAATCAAGGTTGATAATGAGATCGCTAAGTGATGCTCTTTTAAGATACGTAATACACCAATCGCCGCACGTCTTAAGGCAAATGGGTCCTTATCCCCTGTTGGCTTTTGCCCAATGCCAAATATACCAACCAAAGTATCCACTTTCTCAGCAATAGCTAGCGCTTGTGATATTTTACTTTGAGGTAGCTTATCGCCTGCGTATTTTGGCCAATACTGCTCTTCAATTGCCTGACACACTTCACTGTCTTCGCCATGCGCTTTGGCATAATATTTACCGATAATGCCTTGTAGATCAGTAAACTCATAAACCATATCGGTCATGAGATCTGCCTTACTTAAGTAACCCGCGCGATGCGCAAGCATCTCATCTGCGCCAATGTCCTTAGCAATCGCTTGCGCTAATAAGGCGATACGCCCTGTGCGATCAAATACAGAGCCTAGCGCTTTTTGGAATGTAACAACTTTTAGCTTTTCAACATACGTTTCTAACGGCTTTTTAACATCGGTATCATAGAAAAATGCAGCATCTGATAAACGTGCTGCCATGACCTTATTGTTACCTTTAATCACAGTTTGTGGGTTTGAGCTCGCGATATTACTCATGGTAATAAAATGATTGATCATCTTATTGTTATCATCAACTAAGGCAAAGCACTTTTGATGTTCTTCCATTGCCGATATTAATGCCTCTTGTGGCACGCGCAGAAAGTTTTGATCAAAGTCACATAATAAAGCATGCGGATACTCAACAATGGCTGTAACCTCTTCAACTAAGTCATCATTTAATACAGCATTGGCATGGTGTGCTGCAGCTAAAGCTTTGGCAGAAGTGACTACTTTGTCTTTACGTACTTGCCAGTCAACTAGCACATGTGCCGCTTCCAGTTTATCCACGTATTCACTGGCATTATTAATATGTATTGCATCTGGCGCGTGAAAGCGATGACCATAACTGATATGCGAAGTTTTACAGCCATAAAAGGAAGCATCAACTAACTCATCAGCAAGAAGCAATATAGCCCAATGCACAGGACGCACAAACTGATATTCTTCATCGCCCCAGCGCATCATTTTAGGAATCGGTAATTTCTTCAATGCGATATCAATAACATCAGCAATAATATCTTTGGTTTGCTGCCCCTTTTGTGCTATTTGATAAAAAAGGCGTGTGCCTTTGCTGTGCTCAATGGTGGTAAGCTCATCAAAACTCACTCCACAAGACTTGGCAAATCCTAAAGCGGCTTTAGTTGGCTTGCCATCCGCATCATATGCTTTATCGATAAAGGGACCTTCTTTATCGATTAATTTATCTTTTTGTGTTGTTTGTAATTGTTCAATCACAAAAGCCAGACGTCTTGGTGAGGCATAAAATCGCTTAGCTTGATAGCCAATCTCTAACTCATCTAATGCTTTACTGACATTTTCTAATAGCTTTTGCGCCATATTTTTTAAGGCTTTCGGTGGCAGCTCTTCCGTGCCTAATTCAAATAATAAATCAGCAGTATCCAACATAAATCAATTTCGTTAATTTCATCACTTGCAATGGGGCTGTATTTTAACGTTAATAGCGAGCAAAAGTAAGTAAAAGCGTTAAAAACAATAAAAACAGCAGAAAAAGTAAAAACCTAAAATTCTAAGGGAAAAGTACTATTTTCATCCTGATTTAATGTACTTCGCATCATTTTCTTCTACACTGTCCTTGAGCATATGAGACGACATGCTCACCCCCAACTTAAAAGGAAATTAAAGGAGAAGACAATGAAACGATGGAAGTTAGTCATAAGTGCTTTGATGTTAGTAATCACACCTTATCTATTTGCTACTGAGATCAAAGTGATGACGTATAATGTGAATTTATTACCCAATATCCCTACCCCATTAACCACGAATTTAAATAAACCTTATCAGCGCGCTTATTATATCCCTAAAGAAATTGCCAAACATAATATCGATGTTGTCGCATTACAAGAAGCAATTGCGCCGATTTCTTTTTATATCTTGGATAAACGCATGAAGGCTTTTGGCTATAAATATCGGACAAATGTCGTGGGTCAGCCAAGTTTAGAGCATCTTAACTTGCTTAATGGTGGCGTTGTTATTTACAGCAGATATCCGATTGTTGGTCAGCCTCACTATGTTGTTTTCCCACGCTCTTATGGACTTGAAGGGATTTCTAACAAAGGGGCAGTATTTGTTGCCATTGAAAAAGATCACCAAGTATATAACTTCATTTCACTACATGCACAAAGCTTTAG
>JAHDDB010000190.1 GCA_020629575.1 Caedibacter sp.
AAGTTAGCCTATACTATACTACACTTTATCAACAACATGATCCTATAGAGCAATATTAAGATGTTAAGGAAGACTATTCTTTGTATATTTTTTATATTTAGCCTTAGCTTCTTGTACGCTGCTGATGACAATAAAAGTGATGCAAAAACCCCAACTCTCGATATTGTCATAAATGGTATTAGTGATAACAAAATCACATCAAGCATTCTTGATAATATCAGCTTATCACGCTTTAAAAAATTTGCTGTTTCTCACCCTAATCAAATGCAACTACTACTTAAAAAAAGTGATGATGAAATCAAAACGTTACTCGAGCCCTATGGTTACTATAAGCCAGTCATTACCACAGACTTTAGTGTCAAAGATAACCTTTGGATCGCCACATTCAATGTCAAACTCAATGAACCATTACATATTGATGCATTAACCGTTAATATCAATGGCTCAGGTCAACATTCTAAAATCGCTACTAAGACGCTAAATGCCTTGCCACTAAAGCAAGGCGATATTTTAACGCAAACTGCCTATGAGAAATCCAAAGCATTACTGACTGACAGCTTTTTTAACGCAGGTTACCTCGATAGTGAACTCACAGAACATGAAGTTCGCATTAACATGCTTAAATACACTGCTGAGGTGATTTTAACCGTTAATACTGGTGAGCGTTATAAGATCGGTGCCATTAATATCAAGCAACAGCGTTATGATTATGCTGAGCGTTTTATCAATGATATTATCAAGGTCAGCATCGGTGATGCCATGTCGCAGAAAAAAATTACCAAAGCCAATAAACGTTTACAAGATAGCGGCTATTTTAGCAATGCTCAGCTTGTCCCTAAAATCTCTAAGCGCGATAAAGTTAACAAGACCGTTCCAGTGGATTTAAACTTAACAGCAGGTCATGCGCGCACTTATACTTTTGGCGTGGGTTATGGCACATTCACAGGTCCTAGGGTAAGTTTTGGCACGCTTTTTCGTCATGTTACCGATACCGGACAGCAGTTTTCCTTTAACGTCTCAGCGTCTCCTGCTAATAGCACCTTTAGCACAAGCTATGTTTTTCCAGGAAAAGATCCACTACATGATAACTGGAGTCTTATCGCTGAGCAAAGCTATATCGAAACCGATACTTACAATGAACGCCAAACCAATTTTGGTATTGCTCGCACCCACAAATATGGCAATTGGCAAACTACCGTGAGTTTACAGCAATATCTTACCAATTATGACACCGTCGCTAACCCCAATAATACCAATGGTAAATACCTTGTTCCGGCTTTAACCCTTCTCTACGACGGCAGTTGGCAAAATGGCTTTTGGCGTCAGGGCTTGGTGTGGAATGAACTATTGCAAGCTTCCATCAAGTCTCCACTTTCAGATCAGGATTTTATTCGCAACAGCATGAGCATTTATTACTCACTCCCTATTAACCCCGAATGGAACCGTTTGCTATTTGGCGCAAACTGGGGATTTATTACGGTTGATAACATTCAAAATATTGCCCCAAATTTTCGTTTTTACGCAGGTGGTGTCAGTAACCTTTTGGGTTATCCCTTCTTAAGCCAAGGGCCGACAGTCAATGGCAATGTCACGGGTGGTCGCTATCTTGCCACAGGTCTTGCAGGCATTGAGCAACGCATTTATGGCAACTTCAGCTCAATGCTTTACTACAATTTGGGTAATGCTGCCAATAAGCCTAACTTTAGTGATGTTGATATTCTGCGTGCGGCAGGTATCGGTCTTAGCTATAAAACACCACTTGGACCCTTTATGATATTTTTCACACGCACATTGAATCACAGTAATGAGCATTGGCGCTTTGATTTAAGCATCGGGATAAGCCTATGACAAAGTTACGTAAAACAGTTAAATGGTGCTTAATCACGCTCGTAAGCCTAATATTGATCATTGCACTGACGCTTGGATTTTTATTATTTACCACACCGGGATTAAAGATCACACAAAAAATGGCCAATCATTTTTTACAGCCCCTTGGCATTAGTGTTAAAGGCAATATTTCAGGTCAAATTAACCAACTCAAACTTGATGAGCTTGACATTAAAAACGACACCGTGGATATTCGCTTAAGCCAAGTTGAATTGTCATTATCATTATGGTCTTTGATCAGTCGCCAAACGCTTGATGTTAAAAGTCTAGCCTTGGACAAGGTTTATGTTGATGTCAACACACATTCAACAGATAGCGATCATAATGATCAAGCACATAAAGATGATAGCCCTTTTAGTATGCCACTTGCGCTCTATGCTAAAAATATTCAAGTTAACGATGTGCAATATTTAATGAATAAGCAATTAATCGTTCATGCGACAAACGTCAGTGCAGACGGTATTAATTTAGTTGATGACAAACTAGCGCTTAACAAAGTTTCCGCCAATGTCCCCGCTTATTCAGCCAGCGCAACGGTAAATAGCGGTTATATTATATTAAACGCGCCTTTTAAAACGCATTTAAAAGTCAATCTATCTGCTAAACAAAATAGTGCCAATATTAGAAGCACACAAACCCAAATCATTGGTAATTTTGCAGATAAATTTAGTATCATGAGCGATGGTATTATTCACTACAAAACAAGCCCCTATCCTTACTCACTTATTTCAAGCTTCGATCAAGGGGAAATCGTTAATCAGCTTAAACTTGATCATCTTGCCACGATTAATAATACACTGCTATTTAATGACCAATTGGACTGGTCCGTTAATCTCACCTCTTTAAATCCAGCGGTACCACTTAAATTCAATATCGGTGGTAAGCTTAATACTACTGGTCATGATCTTCGACTTAAAACCAGTTTTTGTGATATTTTTAGCAACGATACTGAGTTACGTTGTCATATAAACCTATCTAGCAGCGATGGCGCTTTTCACCTAAATCAATTCAAGCTATTTAACCCTCGCAATGATGATCGTGTACAAGTCAAACTCACGCAATCCAAGCAAGATATTCAAGCACAATGGGAAGTTTTTGTGAATAATCTTAATGCTTACCCTTTCAATGTCAGTGGCAATATCTACTCACAAGGTAAAATTGATATCAATGATAAGGCAACCAAAGCACTCAGAATGACGCTTGATGTCCATGATTTTCTCTATAAGCAATTTGATCTCTCTAAGCTTGTGTTAGCTGTTGATAATCGCGCATTAACACTCAATGCCGATTCTAATAAAATCTCAACACTGATTAAGATGCAATTACAAAGTTTATCACTGTCACAAATTACGGCGAGGCTCAATACTTTAAACTTTACCAGTAAAACCTTTAAACAAAACTGGCATCTGACGAAAGCCGTTGATTTAGCGTTTAGTCCCAATAAAAGTAGCATAAGTGATCTGTGTCTTTTGGCATCCAATGATAATCATTTTTGCAT
>JAHDDB010000191.1 GCA_020629575.1 Caedibacter sp.
GATTTCACTAAAGAAGCTTTATACAATGGCGCACATGCGCTATATGCCAAGTTAGGCAGTTTTGCTGTCATTTATCAATTTATGGTAAGCTTTATAAATCTGTATAGTTCGGTCACTGTTTTTTTATTATGTCTTGTCTTTATTGGTTTTGCCAAGCAGTTAAAGAACTATGCACCTAATCAAAAAGAAAGACCGTTGCCATATCATTATGTTTTGATTATACAAATATTGAATGTGCTTAAGTATGTTGTTATGGCGTATTTTAGTTATGTACTTATATTCAATAGCTGTGTTTTCTACATGACATTGTATGACGCTAAATTTCAATTTAATGGGGTGCAGTCAATTTATATTGATTATGCCATCTTATTTGTAGAGTGGTGCATTCTTTTTGTTTACTTAAAGAAAGGATGGTCTAACCTTTTATTCTTAAACCCATTGATTGATAGACTAGTTATAAAAAAGCTCAATAACGTTTCTGCAAAGTATCAGTTAAATAATTCAGACAGAGACGTTTATAATCCTGATGGAGCAACAAGGCAACATAAAAAGTTTAAGGTTGAAAAGCAGATCAAGAACAATTACTTATTTCACGGATTAGATGAAAAAGGTAAAGGTGTTTACACTGATTTTTTCAAATCATTAGATGGTCATTATTCTATTATTGGTGGCAGCGGAATGGGTAAGGGTGTGATGACGGTAATCTATTTAATGCAGTTTATTAAAAATGGATTACCTGTTTTCATTTTAGACCCTAAACCTGACGACAATCTTTATAACGCATGTTGTTATTTGTCAAATAAATATAAGCGCAAGATGCACGTTTTTGATTTAGACGAAAGAGTGCCACAACTTTCTTTGTTTAAAGGAATCGATCGTTTTAAATTTAGATCAATACTAATGTCAACATTAGAGCTATCTAAGCAGAAACAAACCAATGCAAGAGTGTATGCTGAAAGAGCAGAAAGGGCATTATTTAAGATAGCAGAATGTGCTTATGATGAGAACATAACACCCAATGAGCTGTTAGATAAAATGAAGAATAACCCTGAAACCATGAGTGAGGAGTCGGTGGTTAATTTGTTTTATTATTTAGATGAGTGCAAAATATTTAATACAAGACAAGGCTTAGGCTTTGGTGATCTGTTATCAAGCAGCGACATTGTTTATATTCGTTGCAGAAATGCCAAGAATGATGATGTATCTCGATTTATTGCGGGCATGACAGTGACGACTTTGTTTAACCATGTCAATAATCGATCGTTATCTCATGCAAAGCATTGTGTTGCTTTTATTGATGAATTTAAGTTTTTAATGAATACGCAAATTATGGACAACTTGGCAACGATCAGATCACAAAAATGCTCCCTCATTTTTAACTTCCAAGACATGAGTAACTTTATGACATCACCCAATGCGGCATTGAGAAATTCAGCGTACGTTCAGGAGTTATTGTCTAACTCACAGTTTATTGGTATTCATAACTTAAGTGAGCCAGCATTGATTAAGTTAGTGCAACAAAAAGTAGGCAAGAAGCTCTACTGGAAATCAATGGAGCATGACATAAGTAACTCGGGCGGTGTTGGTGAGACTTCAAGTGATAAGCGGTGGACAAATCATATTGATTACAAACTGACAGAAAATGAAGTGTCAACGGGTGAAAAGATGACAGCTATTTTATTGTCAAATTTATTTATCACATCACGAGGTGAGGCATTTACGCGTGTTCATACATGGTACATCAACACAAAACAGTATGATTTTAAAATCAGCTATACATTCGAATCTAGCACGGATTTTAACAACAGTGAGATGTTGAATGTAGATGTACAAGGTAATGATTTGATCGGCACTGGTAGCGTCTTAGCTTCTGTTCATGCGGATAGCAAACAATCGTCACCCAAAACAGATAAATTTAAGAATATAAAAGCTATGAAAGCTGTAACTGACAAATCGGCATCAAAAGCAAGTAAACCGATAGATGCTAAAGAGAAAAAACAGGTAAAAGCTTTTCCAAAAATTACGAAAAAAGAAGTTACAGAAGGTCAAAATGAAAAAGCAGCTCAAGCTGCTTTAGATGATGAATTATTAAATATTAAACACTCAATATTTGCAGACATAAAAGAGGATTAAAAGATGATACATAACAAATTAGGTAGAGTTGAATGGATAGAAAAAGGTGAGCAGACAAAGCAAACTATTTTACGATGGTTAATTGATTTTGGTTGTTCAAATACAACGATGTTAACATGCATTACTGGTTTGAGTGATTACGGCATTAAAAAGGCATTAAAGCGTTTATTGATAGAGGGCTTTATTTTTGCAGTGGCTGAATCAGATAACATTAAGAATGTATGGGGCATTACATGGAAAGGCGTCTGTGAAGCGGGTGAGATCGATGAAAATATGGTATTTAATGATGCAGACTTTAATGTGTCACAGATGTACCACAAGTTGTGCATCCAGAATGCTCGGGCTATTCTTGAATCAAAAGGTTTAGAGTATGTCTGCCCAGATGTTAAGTTTTTAAGGGATAAGGAAGCGCATGTTGATGGATTTTATAGAAAGAATGGCGAGCTTATAGCGATAGAAGTAGAAAACTCTGCAAAAAGTAAGAAGCGATACAAAGAGGTTTGGGGTGCGCATATAAAAGCAATCAATAAAGGCATGTACTCAGGTGTGCATTATTTCTTGGTTGACAAAAATGTATTAAGATTGCAGCGCATTTTTGATGAGATGGATACAGTTTATATTAATGATAAGACGGTACCATTTACAGCAGAAGTTAAAAGCCGTTTTTTATTTGATGATGTTTTAGATCAGCTTATTGTGAAGAAACCAAGGCTAGTCATGTAAAGAAGCAAAAGACAAATTAAATTGAAAGCTAAAAAATAAAAAAACAAAAAATCAAACAACCATAAAGGAGAATCACATTATGGCACGTAAGAAACTCAGCGCATTAGAGCAAATCAATCAACTTAAAAAAGAAGAATTGGCTTTAACCGTCAAGCGTGAGGCATTAATTACCAAGCGTTACCTTGAGATCGGCAAGATCGTGCATAAGGCGGGATTGTTTGATATTGACAACAAAAAGCTTGTTGAGATATTGGCAGCAGGAAAGGAGCTTGTGCTAGATGATGTTCAAGCTGAAAGCACCCAAGAATCAAACATTGAGGTCACTGAAACCGCTTAATCTCGTTCAGATTAAACAATCAATGATCACTTGCCTGTGGATAACTTTTCAAATTCACGCTATTTTTTCTTAATTTCTCGCAATTTTTGCAGCAAAAAGCCAAAATCAAGTTTTTTGCTAGAAATTTTCACTTCATAAAACCCTTTTAGAATATAGCTTTAAAGCATGTCAAGATATTTATTTTTATTTAT
>JAHDDB010000026.1 GCA_020629575.1 Caedibacter sp.
TTAGAGATTTAACAACTGCTAATTCATCAACATTTTCGAGCACCATAATGACCGTGTAACCTAGCTTGGCAGCTAAGTTGGCAAGCTCATAAAACGCCTTGTCTTTAAAGCCATTACAAATGATATTATTTTTCTTTGTAGCAAGTGCTAAAACGCTTAATAACTCAGATTTACTACCCACTTCAAAGTTAAAAGGTAAATCATATTTATGAGCACACTCTTTTAAGGTTTCCATCACCGCAGCATTAGGATTTACTTTGATCGGATACGCCAACTGATAAACACCTTGATAACGGTAATTTTCCATTGCTTTAGCAAAACTTTGGTAGAGGTTTAACATCCTATCTTCAGTGATGTGTTTAAAGTTAAGTACACAAGGCTTACTGCCGCCTTTTTGTAACACTTTGTCAATGATTTCGGTCAATGGCTTCGATTGTGTGAAACTCTGACCATAATGAACACATAGCTGATTGTTTTGATCATAGCTGAAGTAAGGCTGAAATGTATTACGTGTGTTAAATGAAAATATATTGCTCATAGAAAATCTCCTTCTATGAAAAGTCTTTGATAAATCAAAAGGTCATATTAACAGAGGTTCATTGCGTGATTAGTCACACAATGCATCAATAACGTACTGCGGTAATGCAAATGCGCCAACATGCATTTTTGGTGTGTAATAGCGCGTTTTAATACCACTTTCAGCAAAGCGTTTCGTTAATGTTTCAAGTGTTTGCATTCGATGATTTGGTTCATCAGATCCCCAACCAAACGCCATATCCCCACCAACATACGTAGGCACTGCTGCCTTATAAAAGGTATAGTCTTGGTATAATTTTTCAAAACTTTGCTTAGTATTTTGCAATTGCTCCAGTTGGAAATACATCACGCCATTTTGAGTAACCATAATTCCTTTTTCATTTAAAGCTTCTTTACATGCGCTATAAAATGGGTTTTCAAATAGCACTTTGGCACAGCCCATAGGGTCCGTGCTATCACAAATAATCAAGTCATATTTCTGTGTTGTTTGCTCAATAAATTTAGCGCCATCGTCAATGACTACATTTACACGCTTATCATCAAAAGCACCTTGTGAATGCATCGGGAAGTAACGCTGACACATATCAATAACTGCTTGATCAATCTCAACAAGCGTTACTAACTCTACGGTTTTATGACGCAATACTTCGCGCAACATGCCACCATCACCACCACCAATAATAAGTACTTTTTTAATGTCGCCATGCGCAAACACAGGCACATGCACTAACATTTCATGATAGATAAACTCATCAGCCATCGTTGTTTGCACGACGCCATCTAATGTCATTACACGCCCAAATACAGGATTATTAAAAATCATTAAATGTTGATGCGATGTATTATGCTCAAACAATACATCTTGCACCTCTAAACTTTGTCCATAACCTTTATGCAAGGTCTCTTGAAATACCTGAGACATCAGACCAAGTCCTCATTGCCACGTTGCAGCTCATCAATCAAAACATTTTGCGGGTTAAATGCTGATTTTAGCACTTTAATCGCCTCATGAGGTTTGGCATCACCACACATAAAAATATCAAATGCAGCAAAGCCAAATTCAGGCCATGTATGTACACTAATATGTGACTCTGCTAAAACCGCAACACCTGAAACACCTCCATTAGGCGTAAAGTGATGCAGATGAATATGCAACAAAGTTGCGCCTGCTGCAATCACTGCATCACGCATTGCTTGCTCCATCAAATCAAGTTCATTGATTCTACTGCAACCCCAAAAATCAGCAATCAAATGATAGCCTGCAAAACGCATGCCATCTTTGGTAATAAAATGATCCTTGGGAAGTGCATCTTGAACGATGTGATGCTGTGGCAAATTGCCAACTGCCAGATCTGGCAATTCGATAGACTCGGTTGTCTCTATAAACATAAGGTTTCTCCTGTATATTTCTAAAGCGCACGTAAGCAATCAACTCATGTGCGCCTTATTCACTAAAGGCCATGTAAACTCCCGTTTTGTGCCAATTAAACAATGTCCGATCTTCATCAGACGTATTTGATTTTAAGCATTAAATTCATGTTTGAATCAGTGCTAAAAATCAAGACCGCTAAAAATTTTGCATAAAGTAACAGCAAGTTATTTCACTGTAAATAATTTTTTTTGCTAAAAAAATAAAAAGATTATTCACACCCTCTATTCAATGTGATTACTGGCTTTATTGTGCTTGTTATACAGCCATTTTGATGGCTGGTTACTCAGCCTAATTGTTGGCGCATTTTATCAATAATTTCTTTATAATCTCTCTCATTAAAAATTGCTGATCCTGCGACAAATGCCTGAGCGCCACAGTTTGCAATTTTGGCAATATTATCGACTTTCACCCCACCATCAACTTCTAATAAAATATCGCTTTTATGTTCTTTAATCCATTGCGCTGTTGTGCTTATCTTATCATACATCGCATCGATAAAACTTTGTCCGCCAAACCCCGGATTTACCGTCATGATGAGTAGTCTGTCGATCTTCTCAAGCACATGCTCACATACATTGACAGACGTTGCTGGATTTAAAGCAAGACCGGCATCAATGCCAAAGGATTTGATTAAATCAAGGCTTCTATCAATATGCTTTGATGCCTCAGGGTGAAAGACAATACTCGTCGCTCCCGCTTTTGCAAAGCTCTCAATCATCGCATCAACAGGCTCAACCATTAAATGCACATCCATGCCAGCATTAATACCATCATCTCGCAATGCCTTTAAGACCATTGAACCAAATGTTAAGTTAGGGACGTAATGATTATCCATCACATCAAAATGAATATTATCAGCGCCCGCTTTTAATACTTTTCTAACATCATCACCTAAATGCGCAAGGTTTGCTGACAAGATGGATGGATTAATTTGAAAATGCATTTAACAATACTCCTTATAACAACTCTATAATCAATGAGATTGTACCTTAAAGCATCGCAAAATACTTACGCTTTATTTGAAGCAATTCGCGTCTTGAATCAATGAGATTTTACAATAGCATGTTTTTTATTTCATGCTACAATAGCGCGCTTGGGAACCCAGCTTTAATCCATTATGAATTTTTTACATTTTTTACGTCGCTATTTTGAGTTTACTAAATATAACACCACCCTACGTACCTAGCTTATTGCAGGTGTCACGACATTCCTAGCAATGCTATATATTATCGTTGTTAATGCTAAAATTCTCTCTCAAGCAGGTATGCCTGAGAATGCTTTGGTAACAAGTACCGTCATCATCTCAGCATTTGCCTCTATTGCTATGGGCATTTACGCGAGAAACCCTTATGCACTTGCCCCTGCGATGGGTATGAATGTATTTTTCACCTATACCATTGTTAAAGCATGGGGCATTCCTTGGCAAGTGGCATTAGGTGCAGTGTTCTGGTCGGGGGTTATATTTGCTTTATTGGCAATTTTCAATATCCGCACCAAAATTCTTGCAGGGATCCCTGATGGGGTTAAACACGGCATTGGCGCAGGCATTGGCATATTTATTGCCTTAGTTGGTTTTTATAATGCAGGCTTTATCCATCAAGCACCTTCAGGTTTATTAGAAATCGCGCCATTAACCGCTGAAACGCTCATATTCTTAATCTGCTTTTTTGCACTTATTATCTTTTTAGCTTGTCGCTTTAAAGCAGCTATTTTACTGATGATCATTTTAGGATGTGTGATTTCTTTTCCTGTTGGGCGCTTCTTTGGTGATCACATTATCATGCACATTCCAAATCACATATTTTCACTGCCTGATTTTTCACTATTCTTTTCAATTGATTGGTTGGGTAGCTTTAAGATTGCTATTATTCCAGCAGTTTTCACCTTTTTGTTTATTAATATTTTTGACAGCACAGGAACGTTAATCGGCTTAGCACAAGCATCCAACTGGTTTGATAAAGATGGTCAACCGATTCGCATTAAAAAGTCACTGATTGTGGACTCATTTGCTTCAGCCTCTTCTGGTCTTTTGGGTAGCTCACCAACCTCTGTGTATGTTGAGTCAATCACAGGTATCTCTGTAGGTGGGCGCACTGGATTAGTCGCTGTCGTTGTTGGCGTATTATTTTTGCCTTTCTTATTCTTGGCACCTTTAGTCATGATGGTGCCAATTTTTGTGGTTGCGCCAGCACTCGTGATTGTTGGTAGCTTTATGCTGTGCTCTGTTAAACAGATTCATTGGGATGATTTAACACAAGCCATCCCTGCTTTTATGACGATTATTCTTATGCCACTGACATTATCAATATCAGAAGGTATTGTTTGGGGTATGGTCAGCTGGTTTGTAATCGTACTGGTTCAAGATCGTAAACAACTAAAGCCAATGCCAGTAATCATCACTTTCTGTTGTTTTTTAATTATGCTTAACTCTTTAAAGGTGATCTAAACTATTTCCGTTTGATGATTAATCTCATTTAAGAATGCTGCCCTATTTAAGAACACGCCCTTAGGGTATTGCTCATCAATTTTATAAACGCAGTCACCATCGATATACGTGGCATGAATGGCTCGATCATCGCCACAGATCATCTGTACAAATAATGCCTCTTTTAAATCTTTGGCATACTGGTTTCTGAATTTCAAAAACGGTGTTGATTCAAGATCTAGTACAATAAAATCAGCTTCAAGCCCTACTTGTAATGAACCTATCGTATCCTCAAGATGAGCTGATTTCGCTGATCCGCGAGTTGCCAGATAAAAGGCATGATAAGAATCAAGCCATGAACAGTTATTTAGAAGTGCTACTTTATAAGCTTCATTTAGTGTCTGCAAAGGTGAATACGATGTACCAGCACCCAAATCAGACCCTAACCCAACACGCACTGGATTGTCTTTATTGCGATAGGCTTTACGAATATCAAATAATCCACTGCCTAGAAACATATTTGATGTTGGGCAGTGTGATACTGACGAGTCGGTATCTGCCATTAATTGCCATTCTTGATCATTCAAGTGAATACAATGTCCAAAAATCGCTCTTTTACCCGTTAGACCATAATGATGATAGACATC
This sequence comes from Caedibacter sp., assembly GCA_020629575.1. GTDB lineage: Bacteria > Pseudomonadota > Gammaproteobacteria > Francisellales > Francisellaceae > Caedibacter. Next base: position 5,042 of record JAHDDB010000026.1, read on the forward strand.
AAGGTAGCCATTTCTTTGAGGATAAAGTGATTTTACCCATTCAATCTCATCAACAGTTTCACATAAATGCGTCTGCATATAAGTCCCTTGATATTTTTTCCATAAGTCACCTGCTGCCTGTAACTGCTCAGGCGAGCTCGTTGGTGCAAATCTTGGCGTCACTACATACATCGAGCGATGCTTGCCATGCCATTTTTGAATAAGTTCTTCGCTTTCTTTATAACCTTTCTCTGGTGTGTCAGTTAAATGCTCAGGGGCATTTCTATCCATCAATACCTTGCCAGTCCCAATACGCATATTGATTTTAGCGGCTTCAGCAAAGAGTGAATCAACTGAGCTTTTATAAACCGTGGCATAAACAAAGGAAGTGGTTACACCATTACGAATAGACTCTCTTAAAAAGTTGCGCGCCACATTGACCGATACCTCTTTTGCTTCAAGTGTTTGCTCAAAAACAAAAGTATAATTATTTAGCCAATCGATAAGATGCTTACCATAGGCACCAATCATTGGAATTTGCGAGTAATGGACATGCGTATCTAAAAAGCCCGGCATAATGACATAGCGACCTTGATAATGTGTTAACTCGATGTCGTCAGTTAAGGATTGACATAAGTTTTGATATTCGCCAATTGCTTTTATTTTGCCATTCTCAATAAGCATTAAACCATCGTTATAAAGCTTGTAAGCCTCATCATTATTATTGATAAATGGATCATCAACATAGGCAAACATTTGTCCGCGTATTGCTTTAATTGTCATTTGATTAGTCTCCTGATTTCTTATCTTAATTTATTACTAGTACTGCGATTACCTTTACCTGTAACGCAGCTGTTTTTACTTATTTTTTGAAAAACTATGCGTTTCTAAGCGTTTGAATAAGTGTCTTTAATAATAAAGTTGACAATAATTGCGATCACTAAAAGAATCACAAATAAAATAAACATATGCTGCATCATTGGCATAGGTGATAGATTAGGGTTTGCAATTAAGCCAGGAATAGCAATCAATAGACCACTGGCAATAAACATAACGCCATTAACTAAAGCGCTTGCTGCACCAATTTCATGTACGGGAACAATATCTGCTGCTGTACTAAACGCCAACATATGTCCCGCACTGGCAAAACCTAAAATAAATGACACGATAAATAATAGTGCGACATTATTGCTGTTGATGTATAACAACATAGCAAAGCTGACGAGTGCCACAATATTGGTGATAAGCATTACAAGTTTTCTACCTTTAAGTAAATCTGAGCATTTTGTTACGATAATGCTGCCCACTGCCAAGCCTATCCATAACAAGCTCGTACAAATATTAGCATCTGAAATGCTCACACCATGAGCCGTAATTATTTTTGGTAACCATATTGATCCAAGTGCCAAGACAACTGCAAAAGAAATACCGCCTGAAATACAAGCAAGCCAAACGTGCCCTCTCTTAGCCACATCATAGATACTGCTAACCACATCAGCCACTAATGGTTTTTGATGCAATGACTTATCAATCGCCGTTCTGTTTTTCATAAAAATTAAGAACAACACAACTAAAGCAATGCCAACAATACCAAAGATATCAAAAACACCACGCCAATTGCTTGAAGTTAACACAAAATTCAACAATCCCTGACTAAAGCCTGAAAACAATGAAACGATGGCTTGAACGGCACCAAACATTACACTGAACTTTGCTGGACCAAACCAATCCTCACCGATAAACCCAGCACCAACAAAGCCAGTACATGCGCCAATGGCTAAAAGAACCTGCGATAAAATCAACGTGCCAAAGCTATGCGCGTTGGCAAAAACAAAGATACCAATCGTTAAGATAAGGACACTTGCCGTAAATACTTTCTTCAAGCCCAAGCGATCCAATAATGCCCCACCCAAAAATTGAAAGACAGCAAATACCCATGTGTAAATTGAAGCAGCAATGCCAATCTCTGCTATTTTTAAGCCAATACTATGTTGCAAATAAGGACTTGAAATTGCGTAACCTGTTTGCATCGCAAAAAGCAATATTACAAACAAAACCCCTAAAACCCATACAAGCCAAGCATAACCACCGCCTAGCTTCGCATTTAATGCATTATTTTTATCTTGCATATAACCCCCTGATTGAATTTATCTTTTATCTAAAAATCACTTCCAAAAATGAACAAATGTTCTTATTTTTTACAGATTAACGCATAGATATTAAATGTAGAGGGTAAACAAGCAAAAGAAATGATAATTATTTGAATTATTGATTTAGATCAAGTTTTTAGTTTATGTATTGGTTTCATCCAGATTTAATACACCAAGAGCCGCATCATATTCAATAATCTCAGCATAACGCGCCCAACCGATAAAGGTGTTAAATACACGTGCTGCTTCATCATCACTCAAATGGTCCTCAAGCTCTGATAAGAAGCGTGATTCAGGTGCTTTCTTATTTGGACGTTCTTTTAGCACTTTAACGACATGGCGCGCTAATGGAATATGCTGCACTAGCAATTTAGAGAATATCACTTTACGCTCTTCAATATCAGCATTCATAAACTGCTTACCTAATGCTGTCATCGTGATATCCCCGTCAGAAACACTCGCCAAATGCAGTACGGATAATGTTTCAATAATCGGGAATAAATCATCAATATCCAAACGCACATGATCCGCCAAGTCTGGTAAGTCGATTGAGCCTTTGGCTTGAAGATCATCCATCTCGGTTAAAAGACCTGTTAATTCAGAGACTTCAGCATCCGGTAAGCGATAACCGATAGTAAGTGCTTTACGCTTATTCATACGCTCTGTTAACTCACGTGTTTCTGCCGTTGTCATCATTCGATAAACTTCATCAATCAGATCTCCAACCGCCTCATCATTTGAGTTTCTAGGATGTGGTAACTCAACCTTCAACTCACCACGAATAAAGCCGGGGTTACTACCAAAAATAATAATTCTATCCGCTGTTAATACCGCCTCTTCAATATTATGTGTGACATATAAAATGCCCTTCATCGCATCATTTTTTTCCCACAGCTCAAGCAAATCTTCACGCAAGTTCTCAGCAGTCAATACATCAAGTGCTGAAAACGGTTCATCCATCAGCAGCAGATCAGGTTGCAACACTAGAGCACGTGCAAAACCAACACGTTGACGCATTCCACCTGAAAGCTCTTTAGGATACGCATTTTCAAATCCATCTAAACCAATCATATCAATCGCTTTGAGCGCTTTTTCCTTGCGCTCTTTAGCATTTATATTGCGTGCTTCAAGACCTAACTCTACATTTTGCAACACAGTAAGCCACGGCATGAGTGCAAAACTTTGAAAGACCATCGAGATATCTGGCACGGGTCCTGAGACTTTTTTCTCGCGATATACCACCTCACCAGTTGTTGGCGCTGTTAATCCGGCAATAATTCTAAGAAGGGTTGACTTACCTGAGCCTGACTTACCCAGGAGTGCGACAATCTCGCCCTCTTTCATCGAAAAATCAACGTGATCCAATACCACCAAGTCTTGGCGATCTGCCTTTTTAAATGCTTTAGAAACTTTACCAACATTTAAAATGATTTTATTTGTGGTTGGTTTTATCTTACTGATTGCTTCAATTGCCATTACAATTACTCACCGTTGTTTTTACTTTTTATTTTTCTATCTTTTAAGTTTTTACACTTTCAAGTGCTTAACTCATTCGTACTAGAGTTACATATTCATGCTAAAGCGCTTCTCTGCATAGTTATATAGTCTGCGCCAGAACAATTTATTGGTCAGTACCACTAGAATACACATCACGACCACACCAAGGGCTATATTAGCAGTATGATCTCCTGGTGCGTTATATTGCTCAGAAATATAAGCCCCAATACCGGAGGCCGTAATCACCGAGTCTTTTCCCCAGTTAATATACTCACAAACAATACTGGCATTCCAAGCACCACCGGCAGCAGTAATCGCACCTGTCACATAAAACGGCATCACGGCAGGAAATAAAAATTTAAACCATTTAACCATGCCTTTTAATTGCATGTTTTTAGCTGCCATTTTTAACTCATATGGAATAGCAGAGGCACCGGCAATCACATTAAATAAGATATACCACTGCGTACCTAATGCCATAAGCAAAATGCACCAGATATTAAAATTTAAATTAAACGCGATAACAACGGTACCAAATAATCCATAAAGCACATTAACTGGAAAAGCAGCAAAAATCTGCGCATAAGGCTGCACTTTCTCAGCAACTTTTGGTCTTAAGCCAATCCAAATCCCAATGGGCACCCAAATAATTGAAGCTAATACAATAAGCACAAGAACCCTAAGAGCAGTTAATGCACCATAACCGAATACTTTAGCAGTCTCAGCAAAAGTGATTGGATCTTCTTTATTACCATAGATAAATTGCCAAGATAAATACAAAAATAAAGCAACACTTAATGCAACACACAGCTGCCAAATAGCGGCTTGTAGTCGAGAGTTTTCACGCTCATTTTTTTGATGCTCGATTTGATTATAGTTTTTACTTAGGTCTTTTTTAAGATAGGAGATATTCACCAATCGATTGGCTTGCACTGCCATAAAATGACTAAAGCTTTGCAAAATCGTTGAACGTTGTAATAACGTTAAAAACCATGAGTTTGAACCTGTTTCTTGTTGCATATCACTGACGACAAACTTCTCAGACCATTTAACAATTGGACGAAAGATAAGTTGATCATAAAGCACGATCACAACAAGCATGACAACAATGGCAGCAATGACTGCTGTGAAATTTCTTTCATTATTTGCCTGATCGATAAAAGTACCGATCCCCGGTAAATTAATAGCCGCTGATGTTGTCGCTGAGAAATTAACGACAATACTTTCAGATGCGACAATCATAAACCAACTGGCTGACATCGACATCATCGTATTCCAGATAAGTCCAGGCATTGAAAAAGGTACTTCAAGCTTCCAAAAACGCTGCCAACCTGATAATTGATACATATCAGCTGCTTCACGCAGCTCTTTAGGAATCGTTTTAAGTGATTGATAAAAACTTAACATCATATTCCAAGCTTGCGCGGTAAAGAGCCCAAAGATTACCGCCAATTGTGCGCCCCATAACGAATACGGGAAAATAGCTAAAAAACCAGTAATAGTAATGGCTAAAAAGCCCAAAATTGGAATCGATTGAAATATATCGATAATTGGAATAATCACGCTCTCCGCACGTTTGCTTTTAGCAGCCCATGCACCAATAACAAAGCTAAATATAAATGAGCAAAATAATGCAATAAACATTCGCACTGTGGTATCAGCTGCATACCTTGGTAGATTCCACAGGTCCATTGAGATATGCTCGTATTGTGTCACACTCGTAAGGTTACGATAATCAACATTACCACCTAGTGAGCTACACACCCAAGCAACAACAAACACCATTGAAAGTACAAAAAATAAAGAAAAAATATCCCACTTACTTGGCAAAAGCCGTGTGGCAGGAATGTTGTAGAATGATTTTTTCATTGTTATTAGGTCTTAGCCTTCCATCATGAGATGAGATTCTACCTGAAGCGCTTAACAAAGGAAACAGTAGGATATTTTTCTTTTTTTGATGTCCATCATTACTTCAAGACAATCTGCTTAAAACTACAAAATAATGATTAAACTACATAATTTCAACACATAACCCCCTCATAATTGATCACAGCATATCCAAGATATGATTATTTACATAAACGATCAACATATAAAGGGGAGAATTATGAAATCAATGAGCATCAATACAAAATACAAGTATTTAATGCTGTCAAGTATATTTGTTTTATCTGGTTGTGGCGGTGGTGGCGGCAGCGCCACCACGGATAATGCCCACACAGGTGTTTTATTAAAAATAAGTGCTAACACTCCCATTGCTCTTACCTCAAAAGGTGCATCCTCCCATCAAGTTGATTTAAGTTATAATCAGAATAATTTTAACATTGGCAATAATACTACCATTCCAACTAATGGTTTTTTGACCTTAGTCAATCGTTCTTTATCTGGTGAAAACATCGTACTTAGTAATGATGATTGCCCTCAAGAGCTTAATGTGTCATCAGGCTTTACACCTTGTCATTTACAAGCTGAAAACATCAGTGATCATGCAGTAATCATTGACGGTAGCATAGATAACTATTTTGACCTTGATAAGCATGAACTATCAATCCCTCGTCTATTTGATGAGATTCCCTTTACGCCAGCTATTACAATATCCGAGAATAGTAAAGGATTCAATCCACCTATTTTTGCAAATACGACTGAATCAGAATTTCAAAGTAATTCACCTTATATTTACAGATCAAACGAATACTATGTTGTTTTGGGTAGTTCTGACGCCAACATATCCACATCTATAGGCAATCATCCTTTACAACAAAAAACACTTCAATATGTTAATGACCAACATCAAACAATCAAGCTAGTATATTTCACTATTAGCAAAAGCGATTATACTACAGACACTTCCGCCATGCTGAGCTTTAAGAACCTACCAAATAATACATCTGTTCTTTTCTTAGGTAAGCTTGATCCTAATAACTTTCTAACCAGCATAAATACAAACTCAATAATGGGCGGGCAGTTTTTATATAGAAATGCCTCATTTACCCAAGCTTGATTTTTTCATTCTTAACATACCCATCGTTAGATATATTCCCGAAAACATGCCCAATTAAACCCAATGCCTGGATCTATTTTGCGTGTTGGCGCAATATCACTATGCCCAACAATATTATCTTTAATTGCAGGATATCTTGTAATAATTGCTTTTGTCAGCTCAATTAAACTTGTGTATTGTGCTGAAGTAAAAACTGTTTTATCGGTGCCTTGCAGCTCAATACCGATTGAGAAATCATTGCAATTGCTTTTGCCTTTATAAGTACTCACTCCAGCATGCCAAGCGCGATCTTCAGTTGCAACAAATTGGATAATCTCACCTTGCCTTGTAATATAAAAATGACTTGAGACTTTAAGGTTTTTAAGATCTTTAAAACTTGGATCTAAGTTACAATCCAGATCATTTAGAAAAAGCGATTCAACATAATGGTTATCGTACTGCCCTTCTGGCAATGAAATACAATGAATTACCAATAACTCAATATCTATATTATCTGGGCGCGCATTATAATTGGGTGATTTTATAATCTTGGCTTTATTTAGCCAGCCACTGGCGTCTAACTGCAACATTTTTATTACCTACCTTTTCAAAATTGGGCGTATGCAATACGCCCCTACGTTATTGTTTTTTACAAAGACAAATACGCCTCTAACTCATCAAGTAAGTACAGCTGCTCTTCAGTAAGTTCGCTTTCACGCAGTTTCTGGATACGCTCATAAACTTCAGGAATCGAGACTTTACGCCCGCCTTTAAAATCAACAGGCATATTTTGAGGGTCAAAGCTCGCAATTTTCTCTAAGTATTCCTGAAACTCACCTTGCATTTCAGGTGTTAGCTTATCTGGTGCCATTCTACCGATAACACGTAATGCACGCTCATACAGCCCACGATTCATCTCACGCATTAGTTTAATCTTGTCACCAACTGCTTTTTGATGAAAGTGCTCACACAATGCCTGCTCAGCATAATTCATAAACCCTGCTGTATAAAGTGAGGCATCAACGTCAATATGTTCGACCTCTGGATATTTAAAATCTAAAGCAGATTCTTTAATATCTACAAATAAGCTCGGATTTTGAATTAAGAATTCTTTATTGCGTTTAATCAGTGCGATACGCTCTGGTGATAAATGCGCTAAAAAGCGCTTTTTCGCGGGCAATACCAGTGGCAAGTCACCCCATTTTTTGTTCACCGTTAAGAAATGCTCTGATAAATTATCAATATTCACTTCGGTCAGCTCAGCATAATCAAGGCGTAAAAAGCACCACTGATTTTTATAATGCCAATGCTGCCCCAAATTAAGTACCGGCAACATAAAGCGCTCATTATAACCAAAGCGCCCTGAAATCATTAAAGCTTGCTGATAATCCTCACCATTAATATTCAGACCAATATCCAATTGTGACAAAACCTTTTGATCTTCAGTTTTATTAAAACGTGCGCTTAAATACGCCCACATTTTAGGTTGGTGTGATCTTAATTTACGCGCCAATTCCAAAGTAACAAGCACATCGGTTAATGCATCATGCGCGCGCCCTTCAGTATACAAGGCGTTTTGCGCATTGATGTCTTCTAACTTCAATGACACCTTATTCTCATCATTAATAGGCCAACTAAGCACCTCATTGGCAAATAAATAAAAGGAAGCAACTATTGGATATAAATCCATGCGTGAGCAATTATTTTTATATTGATGATCATATGCTGGAAATAAATTCTTAAAAAAAGCAAAACGCAAAAATTCATCATCAAAGCTTAAAGTGTTATAGCCTAAGCTCACCGTTTCAGGGGTGTTGAACAATCCATAGATTTTTTTAATCGCTTCATATTCAAAAAGACCAGTATTAGCTTGTTCAATCGAAATATGATGAGTAATCGATGCCTCAGGATTGGGAATCGTATCTGGATTTAATTTGATTAAAAACTCATAACGCTCAATTTCATTTAGCATCTCATCGGTGCGCACCGCTGCAAATTGAATGATTTGATCAAAGCATTTATTGATTCCAGTTGTTTCCAAATCATAAAAAAGAAAAGTTTTTGCCATGAAGTTTTCACTCCTTACCATCAATTGCCACAGTGTAATCCCTTTGCTGTTGAATGTCAGTGATCATTCGAAATAAAATCAATTAAAGGCTTGTCCATTTGCTGATAAATGGTTTTTCTTAAGCCATTTAATGCCTGATTGCGATCATCTTGAAGTGACAAAAAGCTATGCATATTTTGATAAAAATCATTTAATTTCTCTTGTGATAAATCACAACTTAAAACATATTTTTGTTCTTGGGTAATGCTGATATATTGATATTTGACTAATGCGATCAAAACAGCATCTAATAGCTTTAAATCAATATGTGACAAATTTTTTGCACATACCTCTTTATCAATCGCACATTTGCTTTTTTGCTTGATATATAAAAGACGCAACACATCAATAGCCAAGCTAAATTGCGGTGTTTTTTGCTTCACGCGTAACACCGGTGGCACACTTAACATGCGCACAACGATAGCACCTAATAAAAATAATTGCCATGAAATCGCAATCCATAAAATAAACAGTGGAATAATCGCTAATGTGCCATAAAGCATCTCATAGGTTGGTAAGTTTAGCGCATACCATGCAAATACTTTTTTGGCTAAATCAAACACAACTGCCATCATCAAACCACCCAATAGTGCGTGCTTGAATTTAACACGCGTATATGGCACGACTTGATAAATAAACGTGAATGCAATGAGGTTAAAAACAAAAGGTAAAACCTGCAGAAAACTTATCAGCTGACTAAACCCATCATTTAACCAATGCCATGATAATAAGTAAGAGCTCAAGCCTAAGCTTGCACCAACAAGTAAAGGGCCCAAGCTCAATACTGCCCAATACAATAAAAAAGCCTGTGATAAGGGACGCTCTTTTTTGACCTGCCAGATGTCATTTAGTACTTTTTCAAGCGAGCGCATCATCATAATGCTAATGAAAAAAAGTACCACAACTGCAGTAATCGGCAATCCCGCACGATTCTTCATAAAGAGTTTTAAATACTCATTTACAGCCTCGCCTGAGCTTGGCAGCATATTGTGCAAAATAAACTGTTGAAAATCACCTTGAATGCTTTTAAATGCAGGCAGCATGCTCAAAATTGAAATTGACACCATAAGAAGTGGTACCAAGGCAAAAAGACTTGTCAAAGCCAAACTGGATGCCTTGGTTAAACAGTTTTGTTGCAAATATTCCCTAAACACTGATACCCAGAAGTGGCTAAATCGCTTACTATAGCCTTGTATTAACTTAGTCATAAGGATCCTTTTTATGCAAAACATCTTAGTCCTTTATTATAGTCAAGGCGGTTCAACAAAAGCAATGGCGGAGAAAATTGCGCAAGGCGTTGAACTTGGTGGCTTAGAAGCAAAGCTTAGAACCGTACCAAATGTATCAGCCAATTGCGAAAAAACTGAAAGTGACATTCCTGATAGTGGCGCGATGTACGTAACCAAAGAGGATCTTGTTAATTGCTCAGGCATTATTGTGGGCAGCCCTACCCGCTTTGGTAATATGGCAGCACCCCTTAAGTATTTCATTGATACGACAAGTGATCTATGGTTTAAAGGTGCATTAATCAACAAACCTGCAGCTGTTTTCACCTCTACAGCAAGCTTGCACGGCGGTCAAGAAACTACCTTACTTTCGATGATGTTACCACTTTTACACCATGGCGCAATGATCGTTGGCATTCCCTACAGTGAGCCTTCGTTACAAAATACGCAAACTGGTGGTACGCCCTATGGCTTAAGTCATTACAATGGGCTCAATTCCGATAAACCACTTTCTCAAGATGAGATTATCTTAGCAAAAGCCTTAGGGAAACGAATTGCTGAAATCGCCAAACAAAAATGATAACCCTTCTCAGTTGGATTGACTTAAAGAAAACGCCTGTTTATAATCAAGCACCCTTTGATTGATATACCTACCCTTTATGAATATCAAAACGAAACAAACTTATAAAATTCTTGGGTTTAATGATAATTGTCCACGCAATTATATGCAGAAACTATTGTCATTAGGCTTTATTCCTGGTGAGACTTTTTATATCGCCAAAAAAGCACTTTTTGGTAATCCTTATCACATTTCGATTAAAAACTTCTCTGTGTCATTACGTAAATCAGAAATTCTTTACATGCAGGTACAAGCCTTATGAAATATGCAATTATTGGTAATCCAAACTGTGGTAAGACAACGCTTTTTAATGCACTCACCGGTCTTAAACAAAAGGTTGGTAACTGGAGTGGTGTAACCGTTGATAAAAAAGTTGGTAAAGTTGATTTCAATAATCAACGCATAGAAATTGTTGATTTACCCGGCATTTATACCTTAACCGCCAGTGATGAGTCATCTATTGACGAGCAAATTGCCGCACGCTTTATCGTTGAAGAGAAGCCTGATGCAATTATCAATGTCATTGATGCCTCGAACCTTGAACGCAATTTATATCTGACGACACAATTAATGGAAACGGGCATCCCATTGATTCTTGCTATTAACATGATCGATGTTGCCAGCAAAAAAGGTATTGCTATTGATTATCATAAACTGGAACAAACGCTAGGCTGCACAGTTATCCCTGTTATTGGACGCAAAAAAGTAGGTATCAGTGAATTAAAGACTACATTATTCAAGCCTCAAAACGCCTCTAGTTATGATCTAACTCATTACTACCCTGAAGCAATTAATAAATTGACTAGCCAAATTACCGAAGCGAATTATAGTTATCCAAGCCTATGGCTAAGCACTTCAATTGCTGAGGATAACTATCTACTTAAACATTTACTGCCGGAAACTGACTTTAATCGCTTACAAGCATTAAAACTCACACTCAAACTTGACCACACAGCTGATATTACCCTATCAAGTGCACGCTACCAAGCCATCGCTGACATCGTTAATAAAAGTGCACAAAAAAGCCAAGTTTCACAGCACAAAGCAACTGAAATGATCGATAGACTCTGCATGAATAAATACTTAGGTATTCCGGTATTTTTGTTTGTCATGTATTTAATGTTTGAATTCTCAATTACCATTGGTGGTGCGTTGCAACCATTATTTGACAATACATCAAGTGTCATATTTGTTGAAGGAATGACACATTTAGGTGTTTACATTGGCTTGCCACTGTGGCTTGTTGCTGTCATTGCACAAGGTGTTGGTTTAGGCATTAATACCGTTTTGACCTTTATCCCTCAAATTGGCTGCATGTTTTTATTCTTATCGTTTTTGGAAGACTCCGGCTATATGGCACGTGCTGCTTATGTTATGGATCGTTTTATGCAAGCGATTGGACTGCCTGGCAAAGCCTTTGTACCACTGATTGTTGGCTTTGGTTGTAATGTGCCATCCGTTATGGCAACAAGAACATTAGAGACTCGACGCGATCGCCTGATGACGATCATGATGGCACCATTTATGTCTTGTGGTGCACGTTTAGCGATTTTTGCTGTATTTGCCGCAGCATTTTTCCCACAAAACAGCGCTTTGATCGTGTTTAGTTTATATATTGCAGGTATTTTAGGCGCCATTATTACTGGATATGTCGTGAAATTTGCGTTATTAACCGGTAAAAGCGCGCCGTTTGTTATGGAGCTACCCGTATATCATTTACCTAACTTTAAAACCATTGGATTAAATAGTTGGAGCCGTTTAAAGCGTTTTATCTTTAGAGCAGGTAAGGTCATTGTCCCAATTTGTGTTTTAGTTGGTACTTTAAATAGTATTCAAACCAATGGTGTTGTCGTTGCCGGTGGCTCACCTGATTCAATCCTTGCACAAACTGGACGCACGATTACACCTGTTTTAAAACCGATGGGGGTTACTGAAGATAACTGGCAGGCAACCGTTGGTCTTTTAACTGGTACACTAGCCAAAGAGGTTGTTGTTGGTACTTTAAACACACTTTATACGCAAGAAAAACCACAAAGTTTAGCCGATGCCGCAAGCGAGAAGTTTAATTTTTGGGGTGGTATTGCCGCTTCTTGGCATGATACCATTGATAGCTTCAAAAACATGAGCTTAAGTGCATTTATCAATCCATTTGCCGCAAATGAAGCAGATGCCAATATGGATAAAACTGCAATGGGCTCAATGGTGGTTGCCTTTGGTTCATTAGCTGCGGCATTTGCCTATATGTTATTTGTTCTTTTATATGTTCCTTGTGCTTCAGTCATTGGTGCGATGGCACGTGAGGCAACGCGTGGTTGGGCGTGGATGTCAGTACTTTGGAGTACTTCAATTGCCTATGTTGCTGCGGTTATTGTCTATCAATTAGCACAACTAGCAAGTACGCCACTTCATGCACTGAGTTGGATTATTGGTGTTATTATCTATATGATTCTACTGGTACTTGCGATGAAATATTTCTCACAGAAATTCCGATTTGAGCTTGAGTTAAACAAAGGCTGTAGCAAAGGATGTGCGGTGACGGTTAATAGCAAAGAATCAGGCTGCCACTAGAATAACCAATTATACTATGGCTTCGACTAACGCTCAGCCAACGTTAATTGTAAACCGTACCCTGAGCCCAGTCGAAGGGTGAGCTTAAGATTGAATTACATTATGGCTTTGACTAACTTTAAGCCAACGTGAAATAACCTCTCCCCTTGTGGGATTGCTCGTGCAACTTTTGCTGCACGGGTGAGAGGTACTTAAAATTCAATTTAACTTTTATAAATCACATCAATCTCTTCTTAAACGATCCGAAACTGCAATTGGGCTTGGATAGCTTAAAACAACAATATACGACGATACAATAAAGCTTAGAATAGCGACTGCTTCAACGATAATTTCAGAGCTTACGGTGGCAATGCCCGCGGTATTTGCTAATGCAATCAACATCAAAGAGAATTCGCTGCCCTGCCCCAAGCGCATACCAATCTCAAAAGACTCTTTTGGTGTCTCGCGCACTAACCACAAGGTAACAAAATGAACAATAGGCTTTAGCACTAAAATTAGAATTGTTAATGCTAACACCACGCCCCATACCGAAGGTAATAATGCAATCTGAAAACCTGCACCAACTGAAAAGAAAAACAATATCAAAAAGAAATCACGTAGCGGCTTTAAGTTCTCATAAATATATTTGGCAATCGGTGAGCTTGCGACAGTGACACCGGCGATAAATGCACCAATCTCATTGGATAAGCCAAAAACAACTGCTAATTGTGCCATACCAAGACACCAACCAATGGATAATAAGAATATATACTCTTGAAAGCGGCTGAATTTTCTGAAGAGTTTAAATAAAAAATAACGTTGCGCTAAAAAGCCCACACCACCTAAAACCGGTAATGCTAATAGTAATTTAATTAATGAAAACAAATGGAAACTGTCAGTTTGTGATGACCATAAACTGATAAAGGTAAGCATCAGGATCGCGATTAAATCCTGAATAAGCAAAATGGCAATCACCAACTCTCCAATGCGTTTATGATGTAATGCCGTTGTTGGTAGCAACTTTAAACAAATAATTGTACTTGAGAAGATTAATGCAGCACCTATAATAAAACCTTGTGCACCAATACCAAAGAAGTGACAAATCAACACGGTAGCTGCAATAAATACTACACTACTTGTGATACAAACAAACATCGCCTTACCGAGCATTTTGATCATGCTTTTGATTTCTAAGTTAAGCCCTAATAAGAACAACAAAAACATAATACCGATGTCTGATATCTCATGGACCGTCGTGGTATCCGCAATAAACCCTAAGCAATGAGGGCCAACAATAACACCTAAAGCAATATAAGCAACAATAATAGCTTGTCGTGTATAGAGTGCTAACGTCGCAAAGACTGACGCGCCAAAAAACACTAAAAAGAACACAAATACCAAGCTATGCATATCTACATCATCCTTATTTTTTACTTGTTATATAAAGATGTCTGATAAACAAAAAATAGCGATTGACCTAAAGCAATTACTCACACACTTTAGTGCATACACACATCTTTATTATTGATTATTACCAAACAGCTTCACATTAGTTGATCTAACACCATCGATCTGAAAACGCTCCACATCAATTAACCGCAATATTTCCAGCTCCTTAGCCGGCGCCAGTAAGTATAGCTCAATCCGTTTAGGATAGTAATAAACAAACATCTCAATTTGACATAAATCGACGTTTTGATGCTTTTTGTTAATATAGCTTGCTAATTGTTGCAAAATCTCTTTACGCGCTGGCGGCATATCTTCAGGATTAACAATTTCTTCAGGGTGCTCAGCAACATCGACATGCACTGTAATATCTTTGATATTATCAATTGCTAAGGTGAGCGCACCGCGAACATGTTCTGCAATATAATGCCCTTCTGATGCGGTGATGTGTGAATCAACCAAAATATGCACATCAAGCACCACTTGTCCTGCCATTTGACGTGTGCGTAAGCAGTGATGATGTTTAACACCATCAACATTTCTAATAATTTCTTCAATTTGATGCAATAATTCATTATCAACACCAGTATCTACCAACTCAGACAATGCTTTATAACACCATTTAACGCCCATCTTGCCAATCATAATAGATACGACAATTGCTGCCAATGCATCCATCCACATCAAGCCTAGCATACTACCGATTAAGCCTACAAGTACGACAACGGATGACCACATATCAGATCGACTATGCCAAGCATTAGCACGCAAAAGATCAGAATCAATGCGATTAGCCGTAACCATCGTATAGCGAAAAAGCCCTTCATTGGCCAAAATTGAAAAAATAGCCGCATAAATTGTCCACTGATCAGGAATCATTAACTCGCCCGAAAACCAATTAGCTAAAGCATGATAAGTAATGAGTAATGCCACTAGAATTAAAATGATTGACAGAATAACCGTTGCCAAAGTCTCAATGCGTTCATGTCCATACGGGTGATTGCTATCAGCACCTTTATTGGCGTGTTTGGCTGCGAAAAGCACCATAATATCACTTAATAAATCCGAAAATGAATGTACGCCATCGGCGAATAATGCAGGCGATCCCCCCACTAGACCAATTAACATTTTTAATAGCGCCAGGATGGTATTAACAAACATCCCAACAATGGTGACTTTTTTACTTGCTTGATAGCGCTCTACTTCAGAAACAGCCATATTTAAACTATCTTATACTAGATCCATTGATAGCGCTTAGCATACTGAAGTTTCTTGATTTGTATATCAAAATAATTGATATAGCACTAATTTAGTACTAATCAATAATCATTCTCAGACGTT
>JAHDDB010000027.1:0-6414 GCA_020629575.1 Caedibacter sp.
TTAAGGGTGGGTTACTGTTGGCTTCATAATTACCCACAAATTTGGAATGCGCCCCATGCCATGTATTGGGTTTCATCTCAAACCCTAAAGTATCCCCATCGGTACCAAGTACAAACTTGTCAATAACAACACCCATATCATCATAAATAAGTACACCTATTTGACCTTTAAGCGCTATGATCAACTCCCATTTATGCGACTCTGAATGTCTATGTGGGCGAATATAAGTACCCTTTTTAAGGTGAATAGCTAATCGATTGACTGAGTCTGATAACTCGGCGTGAAAATTGTGGTGTGTACGTAAACGCGGTGATTCCTTGGCATTTTGCGCCATAGCAGTCATTAACGCATGATCAATTTTTTTCATATAAATACAAATCCTATTTCAAAAGTGTCTTACTTTAAATTTTTGATAAATGCTAACACTTCTTCAACATGCCCTGGCACTTTGACTTTACGCCATTCTTTGATAAGCTTTCCTTCCATATCAATCACAAACGTGCTGCGCTCAATGCCCATATATTTTTTACCAAACATGCTCTTTTCTTTCAGCACAGCAAATGCATCACAAAGCGCTTTTTCAGTATCAGCAATAAGTTCAAACGGCATATGATATTTTGCCTTGAACTTCTCATGTGAATTTAAGGTGTCTTTTGACACGCCAAAGATCGTGGCATTAACCTTAGCAAAATCTTTATAGTGATCGGTAAATCCAATACTTTCCGTCGTGCATCCTGGCGTGCTATCCTTTGGATAAAAGTAAATCACCACATACTTTCCACGGTAATCATCAAGTGTAAATATTTTGTTTGAGGTCATTGCCACCTGCGGCAAACTTATTTTTTCACCCACTTGCAAAGTCATCTTGCATACTCCTAAACTTTCATTATCATAAACACCTGTGTACTTTAACAAAGATAATCTTGAGATAAAGCATGTTACAACAAAAACCTTTTATTTTAGATCCCATCAAAGCTGCTAAAGAAGGCATGGTGCTTAATCAAACCTTTAGTTTTTCACACTTAGCCTCGCTACACGAATGCATCGTTGACGGAATTTATGATTTTCAACTTGATCTTAAGTTTCATTTTGAAAACCATAAACCATTACTTGATGGGCAACTTGCTGGTAAGGTAACACTCATTTGCCAAAGATCGCTTGAACCTTTTGAGTTTAGCTTTGATGACCCAGTTAAACTTGGCTTTGTGACAGATGATCGTTTTTTTAAAAACTTCCCAGACACCTATGATCCATACATTTATAAAGATAATCAAATCAACCTTGTTGAGCTATTAGAAGAGGAAATCTTGCTTTCAATTCCGATGATCCCAAAAAAATCACTTAATGATTGTCAAGCTGAACAAAATACGTCATACTATGGCGTTTTTGAAACTAGCGACCCCGAAAAGCAGGACAAACCGAACCCGTTTTCTGCTTTAAAAGAGCTAAAACTTACAAAGAAAGATTAATATTAAAGTAGTGAAATAGGAGAATCAATAATGGCTGTACAGCAAAACAAAAAGAGTCGTTCAAGAAGAGACATGCGTCGTTCACATGATGCGTTAACTACTTCAGCGCTTTCAACTGATAAAACAACAGGCGAAATGCATTTACGCCACCACGTGTCTGCAAACGGTTACTACAAAGGCAAGAAAGTAGTTGCTGTTGCTTCTGATGATGAATAGAATAACTGCACGATAAGGCAATTATTCTGTATTACTGTGACCAGTTCAATATCTTATAAAATATCTATTGATGCCATGGGTGGTGACCATGGATTAAAAACCACCGTTCCGGCCTGCCTATCTGCGCTGAAAAACTTCCCTGATCTACATATTTGTCTCGTTGGCATTGCCAAAGATATCGAGCAATCTTTAACCGCACACAAAACGCCATATGATAAGGCACGTTTATCAATTGTTAATGCCAATGAAATTGTCGAGATGGACGAATCTCCTGCATTAGCACTTCGCAATAAAAAAGACTCATCAATGCGCGTTGCCATTAATCTTGTTAAAAGCGGCGATGTTGATGCTTGTGTAAGCGCAGGCAACACGGGGGCTTTGATGGCAACTTCAAAGTTCGTATTAAAAACACTTAACGAAATTGATCGCCCAGCAATCGTTTATGCGATTCCTTCGTTAGATCGCAAAACCAAGAAGATGAATCCTGTCTACATGCTTGATCTGGGTGCAAATGTCAACTGCTCATCTGAGCAGCTGTTCCAGTTTGGCATTATGGGCTCTGTATTGGCAGCAAATCTTAAGGGCACTGAGCGCCCTCGCGTTGCCTTACTTAATATTGGTGAGGAAGAAATGAAAGGCTTAGACAGCATCAAACAAGCTGCCAAGATGCTACAAAACTGTGACCATATCAACTACATCGGTTATGTCGAAGGCAATGATATTTTTTCAGCCAAAGCTGACGTGATCGTTTGTGATGGCTTTGCCGGCAATATCGCCCTTAAAACAATGGAAGGTACGGCTAAACTTATTGCTGACATGTTAAAAGATAGCTTTAACAACAGCATTTTCTCTAAGCTTGCAATGCTGATCAGCGCGCCCGTACTGACAGGGCTTAAACGCAAACTTGACACCAACCAATATAATGGTGCGTCTTTACTTGGTTTAAGAGGTATTGTGATTAAAAGCCATGGTAGTGCTTCAGCTGAAGCTTTTGAAACTGCCATTTACGAAGCAATCAAAGAAATTAAATACAATATCCCGCAAAAAACACAGGCGCAAATTGAGCGCATTATGCAATCTTAAGGCTAGAATAATGTTTGCAAAGATCACGGGCACAGGCAGTTACTTACCCGCCAAAGTATTACATAACACCGATATTGCCAAAATGGTTGATACCTCTGATGAATGGATCACGCAACGCGTTGGTATCAAACAGCGCCATATTGCTAATGAATCAGAAACCACAGCATACATGGCAATTGAAGCTGCCAAAAACGCCATGAGTATGGCCAACATTCAAGCTCAAGATATCGACCTTATTATTGTTGCCACAGGAACCGCAGATTACATCATGCCATCGACTGCAAGCATTGTGCAAAGACAAATAGGTGCACCTTGTTGCCCTGCCTTTGACATTAGTGCGGCATGCAGTGGTTTTGTTTACGCTGTTGATATTGCTAAACAATATATTGAAAATGGTAGTGCTAAAAATGCCTTAGTCATTGCTTCTGAGCGCATGTCACGCACACTGGACTGGCAAGATCGCTCAACCTGTGTGCTATTTGGTGATGGTGCTGGTGCAATTATCCTAAGCCAAAGTAATGAAGCGGGCATTATTGCCTCAACGCTTTATTGTGATGGTGAAGGCAAAGATATGCTAAATATCCCAGGACTTTTAAGTAAAACACCATTTACCCAGGCTCAATATCATGCGATGTTACACATGGAAGGCAATAAGGTCTTTAAAAAGGCTGTTTCTAAGCTTAGTGATTTGGTATCTGATTTATTAACTAAAGCCAATATGCAAGATTCAGATATTGACTGGCTAGTACCTCACCAAGCCAACTACCGTATTCTTGAAGCTACTGCCAAGAAGCTTAATATGCCGATGTCACAAGTGATCCTTACTCTTGAAAACCATGGCAATACGTCTGCCGCTTCCATTCCTTTGGCACTTGATCATGCTGTACGTAACAACCAAATAAAGCCAGGACAAACAATACTGACTGAAGCCTTTGGTGCTGGTCTAGTTTGGGGTGGATTTATAGCGAAATTTTAACATGCCACAAAAAATCAACTGTAGTTGCCTTTGTCAACGAATCCGTTTTAGCTGTGACGCTAGCAAAATAGCAGCTTTCTGCCATTGTAGCATTTGCCAGAAATCACATGGCACACCCTTTGCCGCACAACTTTCCATAAAACCTCAAAGCCTTATGATTGAGCATGGCAAGGAATATTTAAAAAGCTATGCATCATCACATGATTTACTGCGCATGTTTTGCAGTCATTGCGGCAGTCGACTCTACAATATAAGCAAAGATAAACACTCATATGCCAGCGTTGCCTTAAGCGCGATTGATAACAAAAACGCTGTATTCAAAATTAAAGCGCACGTGTGTACTAACACTAAAGCAGAATACTTTCAAATCAATGACTCCATCAAACAATATCCAGATTTCTTTGGTATTGATCGCAAATAACCATCAAATAACAATAAAGCATACTTGAAAAGACCTAAGGCATCATGCAGAATGCATCTAGTTTAAATTTATACTTTGATCGATATGGGTTTATTTAACCGCTTTAAACGTAGTAATGAACAAAAAATCAAATCTCCTGATGCGCATACTATTCAAGAAGAGCAAATACAACAAGATGTTGCAACAGAAGCAAAGCCTCAGCAAGAAACTGTAAATGAAGTAGAAATCCCAACTGTTTCAATACCCGTTGAAGCCGAGCCTAAAACAAATACTGATATTCAAACACCTGAGTCATTAACACCCGCTAACACAGAGACATCAACAAAGGACCACGAAGAAAAAAACATTGCAGTTGAAACACCTAACAATGATAAACGTGGATTATTTGCGCGTTTAAAAGAGGGTTTGAAAAAAACACGTTCAAAACTCGGTGGTGGCATTGGTGATTTACTCTTGGGTAAAAAAGTCATTGATGATGAGCTAATCGATGATATTGAAATGCAGCTACTAACCGCAGATATTGGCGTTGAAGCAACACAAGAAATCATGGAGACAGTGCGTAATAAAGTTAGTCGCAATGAACTACAAACCATTGAAGCACTTACCGACCTTATTAAAGAGAAGCTTAAAGAAATTATCACACCTTCTGAAAAACCATTAGTCATTGATAGCGCACATAAGCCATATGTTATTCTAATGATTGGCATCAATGGTGCCGGCAAAACCACAACAATTGGCAAACTTGCTAAGAAATTCCAAACCGAAGGTAAGTCGGTTATTTTAGCAGCAGGTGACACTTTCCGTGCAGCTGCGGTTGAGCAACTTCAAGTGTGGGGCGAGCGCAATCATATCCCTGTTATTGCTCAACATACCGGGGCTGATAGCGCTTCCGTTATCTATGATGCAGTACAAGCAGCCAAATCAAGAAATATTGATATTGTCATTGCCGACACTGCAGGACGCCTGCATAACAAAGATAATCTAATGGAAGAGCTTAAGAAAGTCGCACGTGTGATGAAAAAGCTTGATGATACAGCGCCGCATGAAGTCATGCTGGTACTGGATTCAGGTACTGGACAAAACGCCATTATGCAAGCAGATGTATTTAATAAAATCCTATCGGTTACTGGCATTACGCTTACTAAAATGGATGGCACTGCCAAAGGTGGCGTTATTTTCGCAATTGCTAAAAAGCTTAAATTACCCATTCGCTTTATTGGTATTGGTGAGAAGATCGATGATCTTCGCCCATTTCATGCCGATGACTTTATTGACGCACTATTTAGTCAAGATTAATGCATCCATAGTGTTTATCTGGCATACTACCGCAAAAAAATAAATGCTTAATTTTCAATGAAACACACCGGACTTTTTGAACGCACAGCCATTCTTGTCAATGATGATGGTATTGAACGACTAAAAACATCACATGTATTACTTGCAGGTGTTGGTGGTGTCGGTTCCTTTGCCGCTGAAGCCTTAGCGCGTGCTGGCATTGGTGAAATCACATTAATTGATCATGATGTTGTCTCAAAATCTAATCTAAACCGCCAATTAGTCGCACTGAACTCAAATATTGGAATGAAAAAAGCCCAAATCATGCGCGAGCGTATTTTGGATATTAACCCCGATTGCAAGGTTAATATTATCGATGACTTCATTCGCAAAGATGATATGACACCTATATTTGATAAACCCTATGACTTTGTCATTGATGCGATTGATAGCCTCGTGTGCAAGGTTGCCTTTGTCGCCTACGCACATAAGCATGGCTACAATGTTATCTCAAGCATGGGCGCTGGAGGCAAACTTGACCCAACACAGATTAAAGTCGCTGATATCTATCAAACAAGCATTTGTAAACTTGCCAAATTCGTGCGTATTCGCTTGCGTCGCCTTAAAGTCAAAAAAGGGATTCTTGCCGTTTACTCAACAGAGAGTTCATTACCACCGCTTCCACCCGAGCCTGTTGGCGGAGATAGTCGCGACCGTGCTGTTAATGGTACGATTAGCTATATGCCGGCATTGTTTGGACTAACGATTGCAGGCATGGTGATAAAGCATCTTGTCGGTGACAATCTACGTGCCAATCAATAATATCTCTATTTAACCTGCGCTGTTTGTTTACCTTTAAATATTCGCGCGATACTCCCCGATAGCGCGTAAATCATAAATATCACAAACAAGGTAATCGATGGGTCAATAAAGATAATCGCAATGATAAATACGACAAATACCGTTTGTGTAAA
>JAHDDB010000027.1:6514-20277 GCA_020629575.1 Caedibacter sp.
CTATTAAACGCAGCAATAATCGCATAAAACCCTGCAAACAAACTCGCTGAGGTAAATAAATTTGGCAGAATATAAATACTTTTACTGCGCTGCGTCACTTGCTTATCTAACGATTGATCATCTTTCATCGCATTATCCTTACACGTTACTTTTATTGTCTTTCACGACATTTCTAACCTATTAATCATTAATCTTAGCTTTTTTCACACCGCTAAGCTTCGTTTGTTTTAATAACTTTGGTAAAGGAAAAGTTACCTCTTCCTTAACACCTTCAAAGTCGACAACATAGGCATCGGTAAAGTGCGCTTGCAAGAAGCTTACCACCTGCTGCACCAAATACTCAGGTGCTGAAGCCCCTGCGGTAACACCTGCATTATGCTTATGAATAAACCATTCAAGTTTAATGTCATCTTTATTATCAATCAAATAGGCATCAACACCCTCTTTCTCAGCTAACTCACGCAAGCGATTTGAATTTGAGCTATTTTTCGAGCCTACTACCAAGAGAATATCAACCTCTTTAGCTAATGCTCTTACTGCATTCTGGCGGTTCTGTGTAGCGTAGCAAATATCTTCTTTCTTTGGCGAACTGACTTCAGGATATTTGGCCTTTAACGCCTCAATAATATCTTTTGTTTCATCGACCGATAAGGTGGTTTGGGTTGCAAAAATAAGCCTTGTTGGATCTTGCACATCTAGGCTTGCCACATCATCGACATTTTCAACCAAATAGATTTGACTGTACTCATTCTTATATTGCCCAAGTGTGCCCTCAACCTCAGGGTGCCCTTTGTGACCTATAAGCACACACTCAACACCAATATTACTTGCCTTTTGCACCTCTTTATGCACCTTTGTCACCAATGGACAGGTCGCATCGTAAATTTTAAGTGCTTTACGCTTTGCCTCTTCCTCTACCGCTTGCGAGACACCATGCGCACTAAAAATACAAACGGCATGATCTGGTACTTCATGTAATTCTTTAACGAAAATTGCCCCTTTTTCTTTAAGGCTTTCAACCACCGCACGATTGTGCACCACTTCATGGCGCACATAGACAGGATGTGGTTCCAATGCAAGTACACGTTCAACAACATCAACAGCGCGTGAAACACCCGCGCAAAATCCTCGTGGGTTGGCTAAAATAATTTTCATTAGGCAAGTTCCTTATCTGAAATTTCTAAGATATCAACATCAAACAAAATTACTTGTCCTGATAATGGATGATTGAAATCAACCGTCACATCATGCTCGTGAATCTCAACGATCACACCAGGCAATTCTGTTCCATCCTTCTGTGAGAAAGCAACGATTAGGCCTTGTTCTAATTCCATATCTTCTGGGAATCTTTTTCTTGGCACTTCATAAATCATTGCCGGATGTTTTTGACCAAAGGCATCTTCAGGCATCAACATCATTTTGCGATTCACACCCACCTCTAAACCAAGTAACTCATTCTCTACTTTTTCTGAAAACGTCCCCTTACCCATTTGGAATACATACGGGTGATCATAGTTGCTTGTATCTTCAGCAATGGATCCATCTTTTAAACGGATTTTAAAATGCATCTTTACAAAGCTATCTCTTTGTATTTTCATGAAATTCCTTTGTTTTAATTTTTTAACTCTTTTTTAATTATGCTTTTTTTGCTTTTCCCCAACATCTAGGCTAGAGTTTTAGCAGGTTACTAACGCGCACATTCTACGAGATTTATAAAAAATGCACAAATACTCCTTTGCACAACAAGCACCACTTAATATGATTTCATATAAGTTACTGCTGCCCGTTATTTTTTTACTACTCTCCACGCTGCTCATCAAGCCTGTACAAGCCGAGTCTTTATATGAGAAATATCATACTTTTTTTAGTAATTTTTATTTATCGGACATTCCTCTAAAGGATGCAGGCAAAATTATTGCCTCATCAAAAGGACAAGCACTTGTAAGCTCTGGAGATACTGTTTATGTTTCTAAAACTGATGAAACACCTTTTTATTATATTTTTTCACATGTCAATAGCATTCCTTATGCTGAGAATAAATACGATTATATTTTCAAACGCCTTGGCAAAGCTGAATTTATTAGCAACTACCAAGGCACACTGGTCATGCGCATTATGAATATCACCCAAGAGATTAATATCGGTGATCATGCGCTACCTTCTGATGTAGTGCAAACAAAACTACCTAATGATGAAATTATCGCTGATAGCAATATCAGTGGTGAAGTCACCCAACTAGAGGGTGAAGCTGATTTTGCCGGAACCTATCAGTCTGTTTTAATCAATACAGGACAAAGCGCAGGGCTTAAAATGGGGATGCGCGTTTATTTTGAATCACCTGCTAAAAAAGTTGATGGTTACGCCATCCCTGGACAGTTTTTAGGACAAGGCTTTATCTATCGACTTGCTAGTCATCATGCTATAGTACTCGTAACTGACGCCCAACAAGAAGTCATGATTGGCAGCACAGTATTAACTCAACTCCCCAAACACCATGCAAAACATGAGCTTTAGTGTTTTACACACTATCCCTGGATTTTCTTTTAAGCACTATCAAAAACTTGTGAGCCTTCAAGTTAGCATTGATGACTTTCTTGCCAAACCACATAATTATCAACATGCTTTAAATTTAAATCATGAAACGATTACTTTTATTCAAGAGCAGAAATTTGCACCTTATCTCAAAAAACTTGAAACTTGGCTTCAATCTTCTGATAAACATCATTTGATTCATCTTACTGATCTAGCATTCCCGCCACAATTAAAACAAATCAGCGATCCACCATTAAGCCTCTATGCCATTGGCGATATTACCCTTTTAAACACACTGCAACTTGCTATTGTTGGCACACGCCAAGCTAGTCTTTATGGTAGTGAATGTATCAAGGCACTTATCCCTAATCTGTTACATGCTAAGCTTACTATCAATAGCGGCATGGCGCTTGGCATTGATACGTTGGCACATCAAGAAACACTTAATCAAAATGGCAAGACCATTGCCGTACTTGGCACTGGTGTTAATATCTGTTATCCGGCACAAAACCGCAACCTCTATGCTCAAATTCAAAACCACGGTTTGGTTGTTTCTGAGTTTTTATTAGGACAAGCACCGAAGCGATTTCACTTTCCTAAAAGAAATCGACTGATCAGTGGCTTAAGCCTTGGTGTTGTTGTCATTGAAGCCGCGCACAAAAGTGGCTCACTGATCACGGCAATGCATGCTCTTGAGCAAAACCGCGATGTTTTTGCTATTCCTGGTAATATATTTCACAGTCAAAGTCACGGCTGCCATAAGCTCATTCAAATGGGTGCAAAGCTCGTTTGTTCAGCAGAGGATATTATTGAAGAGCTAAATCTAACTCAAACGCTCAACACATCGCAAACCCCCTTTCAACAATCGTTACTACTCACCAGCGAGCAACAGCTTGTTTTTGACAGTATTGGCTCAAGTTGTACCACGATTGACAAAATTATCGACACGACCAACTTAACATACGCAAAAATAACTGGCATACTGTTTGAGCTTGAGATGGAAGCGCTTGTTAGCGCAGTTCCTGGCGGATATAAACGAATCTAATAAGGTAACATGAACAACAAAGCCCCTATACTACAAGTTCTCATGTCGCTGTTTAGCGATTTGCCCTACTTCGATGGTGATATGGTCAAATTGACAAACTCACAAGAGATATTGCATGAATTGCAAAAAGCAGGTCTTGCGCCACAGGCGATTGAGCAGGCAATTGCTTGGCTTGAGCGCTTTAGCAAATTCAATGACGAACCAAGAGCAGACTACCACCCTGAAACCGTACGTGTCTTCACACCACAAGAAAAGGCGATTATTCCGACAGAAAGCCTGCGATTCTTGCTTGAAGCATACTTAGCAGGTGATATTCAATCGCATGAGCTTGAATTTATTATTGAACAAATCATATCCCTTGGCACGCACACCATTACTGAAGATCAATTCTTATGGGTGTTTGAAATGACCATTGCCAATCAAGAAGATGAGCTTTTTGGTGGATTTATTCCTATTGAAGAAGTATTAACAAGATCTTTTCGTATTCACTAATCATTACCCTGTTTTCCTTAACATTTTTTATTGCTTTATTTTAGCTATCTAACGTTGCGCTTAGCATTTATAAACCTATACTCATAATTGTTACAGTATTAAATGAACACAGCAAGGAGCTTATATGTTTAAAGTGATCACCAATAAAGACGGGCAAATACAAGAAATTCAAACCTCCCTTTCCGCCCATGAGCTGATGGACAATGCACTGTTAAATAAAGGCACTGCCTTTAGCAAAGAAGAGCGTGATGCGTTTGATTTACACGGTAAACTGCCAATTCAAGTTGAAAGCCTATCTTCACAACTGATGCGCGTCTATCGCCAATTTCAAGAGAAAAATGACAATATCCAGAAAAATATTTTCCTAAATACCCTGCATGATAGCAACACAACGCTTTTTTATAAATTTTGCTCACAACATATTGATGAGGTATTGCCGATTGTTTATACACCGACGGTTGGTGATGCCGTTGAGCAATACTCTAGCGAATTTAGGCGCCCCGCTGGCGTCTATCTTACCTATGATGAACAAAAACAAATGGATAAGATCCTTGGCAATATCGCCAAAAAGCAACAGATTGATTTTATTATTGTCACTGATGGTGAGGCTGTACTTGGTATTGGCGACTGGGGCATTGGTGGCATGGATATTAGCATTGGCAAACTGATGGTTTATATTATTTGTGCGGGAATCAATCCTGCCAATGTGCTTCCTGTACAACTTGATGTTGGCACCAACAACCAAAAACTACTGGATGATCCGATGTATCTTGGCGCGCGCCATCCACGTATTACCGGCAAAAAGTATGATCAATTTATCGAGAAATTTGTCATGAGTGTTAAAAAGCACTTCCCTAATGTCTATTTGCACTGGGAAGATTTCGGTCGAGATCATGCGCGTGCGATTTTAGAGACCTATCGCGATCAACTTTGTACATTCAATGATGATATGCAAGGCACAGGCATTGTTGCTACTGCTAATGTGATTTCAGCCATCAAAGCCACACAAACGAAATTTACGGATCATAAAGTGGTGATGTTTGGTGCAGGCACTGCAGGCTGCGGCATTATGGATCAGATTCTTGATGCCTTTATTGCCAGTGGCATGACAAGAAAACAAGCGTTGGATCGCTTTTATATTATTGATCGATTCGGTCTTGTCGTTGATGACATGCCTGATTTACCTGGCTTTCAAAAGCCCTATGCGAAATCAAGGAAACAACTCAAAAACTGGAACATTAATAATCATGAGAACATTTCACTGCTTGAAGTCGTGCAAAACACTAAAGCCACAATCTTAATCGGCTGTTCAACCGTTAAAGGTGCTTTTAACAAACCGATTGTCACTACCATGGCACAAAATATTGAGCGCCCGATTATCATGCCATTATCAAATCCAAATTCACACTGTGAGGCAATACCTGAAGATCTCATCAATTGGAGCAATGCCAAAGCCATTATTGCCGCAGGCAGTCCATTTGAGCCTGTTGTTTATCAAGGAAAAACTTACCAGATATCTCAAGGCAACAATGCCTTTATCTTCCCAGGGCTTGGATTAGGTGCCATTGCCGTTAAAGCAACTAAAATGTCTGATGGCATGATTCGTGTTGCCAGCGAAACATTAGCGAGCTTCTCACCACTGCATCAATCCGTTGATAACCCCGTGTTGCCTCCCATTCATGATGCCACTATTGTCAGCAAAGCAGTCGCTATCGCTGTTGCTAAACAAGCGATTAAAGAAGGCTTATCAAGTATCAAGGCCAAAGAAGCTGATGTTGAGAAACTCGTTAATAACGCACAATGGCTACCTGATTATTACCCACTAAAGAAACAATAAATACATCTTAATTATCTGGCTCGCCTGAACTTATTCAACCTTACTCAACTTATTTCACCCAAGCACTAAACCCCTTAAAATGAATAAGTTACCATCAACTTGATAAATATTCTCTTTTTTTAAATAAAAGCTATTGACTAGCAAACGCATCGCCTATAGAATCCCCTCTCGTTAAGGCATTCCCCGATAGCTCAGTCGGTAGAGCAAGTGACTGTTAATCACTGGGTCGGCGGTTCAAGTCCGTCTCGGGGAGCCATCAAAAGAGTTTCATACCTTATCAAGCGTAATAAAATCACCACTTAAATATATTAATTAAATTGAATCAGTTTGATAAAAGCGGCCAATAGAATGCTATTGCTAATGTAATAACAATAATACCGGCTAACTTAAGTCCTACACCCCACGCCATTGCCTGATGAATTTTGACATGATCTGATTGAACAACGAGTGCCATTGCTGGCGTGCTCACAGGTAACATAAAGGTTAATCCGGCACTTGTCGCAATCGCAATAGTGACCACACGTGGATCGATGCCATACTCTACAGCCAAAGCTAAGCCAATCGGTAACAGAACAGCTACTGAGGCGGCATTACTCATAATCTCTGTTAATATTGCTGCCAATACCACAAGTAAAATGAGAATAACTAGAGGTGACTCAATACCTAATCGCATCATCATTTGCACCATCTCTGCAGCAGCGCCCGTATTACGTAAAGCAACACTTAAAGCAATCGCACTACCATACATCAAGACAATGCCCCACTGCACATCTTTTTCAACTTCCTTCCAATTGGTAATACGCAGACTAAATGCAATAATCACACCTAAAAAGGCAATCCAATCTAAGCCCCAAGCAGTGCCATAACACACCCATAATAGAATCGTAAATAATACGACAATCAACGTTAAAATCTCACGTTTCGTGATCTTGCCAATTTGTTTTTTATGTGCCATTAATGTCTCACGCGCTAATTGAATATTAGCACCTGAGTTATGTGCTGCAATCAGGACACAAACACTTGCTAATGCCAACATAATAAGCACAATCGGGATCACCCAAATACTCCATTGAATAAAACCAATATGACTGGCATGCGCAAATTGCGCGTTATTGGCAAAGGTATCTTGCAATATCCCTAGTGCTAATGGCGCACGCGCACCTCCCAATAAGGTAGCGGTTCCGCCAATCATCGCACCCCACGCCATTGCCATATAAGCAGCAAAGGCAAAGCGGCTTTTCTTTCTTACATTTGCAGCCGTTACAATTTCAAGCACAATAGGTAATAGCATTGCCGCGACCGCATGTTCACTAATAAAAAATGCCATAATACTTGCTAGCACAAAGATCGACATACACAATCTTTTTGAGCCTGTACCAAACTTAGCAATGATCGTAATTGCAAAGCGTTTGCTTAGTCCTGAGCGCATTACTGGACTTGCTAAAATAAAAGCACCTAAAACGAAAAAAATCGCTGAGTTTCCAAAGTAACTATAAACATCTTGTGAAAATATATCACCTGACATTGGTAGCAAAAACAATACAATAATGCCTGTGACTGCCAACGGGAAAATATTGCTAATCCATAAAAAAGCAGCCACACAAAACACCGCAAATGCATGCTTGCCGGCTTCACTAAAATGTCCAACTGGCAGATAAAGTGCCACAAAATAAATCACAACAGCAGCTAAAACACACAAGAAAATGCTTGGGATAGTGGGTAATTCCATTTCTTTTTGATGCATAGCCTGATACTCATAAACCACTGTCTATAAACAGTAGTTGAGCAAGGGATTTTTTTCCAGCGCTTTTCATGAATTTCTAATTAACGTCATCGTAGGGGCGTATCGCACACGCCCCTTTACAATGTCTATATATCAAAAGATAAACTTCATCATTAAACCAGCATCCACCGTATTATTCTCTGGTTCATACCATCCTTTCCGCGTAGCACCATCAGCTGTTTCAGAAGTTTGAATTTTCCAATATTTAATATATGGCCCAATAAGCCATGCCCAACTTCCTTGATCACGACCCAAAAGCAAATAACCATTAGCACCCCAGCCCTCTCGCTGCTGATTGGTAACTCCGCCATCAATCCCAGAGTATTGTATCCCATGGATCAATCCATCAAACTCAAGACGTGATTGCATAATGAGTTTATTCTTATGCCATGAGATATCAGCACCTATTGGGATATAAAAATAATTTGAAATACGCAGATATCCCGCTGAGTTATTACTTGAATCATTATTCAGATAACGATAGCCCAAACCAATATAAGGGGTAAGCTTCAACCCTGATTTTTGCCATGAAAAAACATAACCCACCTTTGGTGAAATACCCAAGATATAGCTATTATCATTGTCCATCTGAAAGGGTTGACCATCAAGAAGACGCCCATCATATTTGCCATTGATAAAACCCAACTGTCCATCAACAATCAAGGTCACTTTATTGCGATCAATATACTGATAACTGCCATCCAAACCAAAACTTGGCCCTTTGATGCTCATGAGCCCCGGTTCACGATAGCTATAGTATCCAGCCATTGGTGAGATTGAAAACAAAGAGCAACCTGCTTTATCAATACCACACGTTGCATTTGCATTTATCGTTATTAATAAAATCGCTGAAAAACCCATTATCCTTTTTATCATCGGTATTCTCCCTAGTTAATGAACTTATACACTCATCACAAACCACTTTACAATCAAACACCGCAAAATGATTTACTATGGTTATAAACTGTAGTCTAAATGAGATTTTAACTTTTGCACACGAAAACATGCCCACAAATCCGCTAAGGCTTCATTAAAGTTATCATTAATGATGACATAGTCATATTCATTAGCATGTGACGCCTCGTTTTGTGCATCTTGCATGCGCCTTCCAATAACCTCTTGTGAATCCTGCCCTCGTTTGACTAAACGCTCGTGCAAAGCGTTCAAGTTTGGCGGCAATATAAAAATACTAACACAATTATTTTTAAAGATTTCTCTGGCTTGCCTTGCGCCTTGCCAATCAATCTCTAAGATTACATCTAAACCTTTCTGTGTTAGTGCATCAACAGATGCTTTGGATGTTCCATAATAATGATCAAACACCTTAGCATATTCGATAAAGTTATCTTGAGTGATCATTTTTTCAAATACTTCATGACTGACAAAGTGATAATGCTGCCCATTGACTTCTTGTGGTCGTGGCGTGCGTGTTGTATGTGACACACTAACCGCAACATCATTATTCTTCTCGATAAAAGCTTTTAAGAGCGATGTTTTACCAGCTCCTGAAGGGGCAGAAACAATATAAACCGTACCTAGCTTATTCATTATATTAATTGTCCAATAGTTCATTCACAGCGTTTGCACCAAGCATCAACTGCACATGTTCCATAAACTTTTTACCCAACAACTTATCGCGAGTTGCTAACTCAAAGTTGGCAATCAAGAACCCAAGCTTATCACCACAATCATAACGCGTGCCTTCAAAATTATGTGCAACAAGTCGCTGTCTCTCAATCAATTTTGCAATCGCATCCGTCAATTGGATCTCGCCACCGGCACCTTTAGAGATTGTTTCAAGGTAATCAAAAATCTCTCCAGGCAATATATATCGACCAACGACGGCATTAGTTGACGGCGCTTTCTCAGGTGATGGCTTTTCAACAATCGCTTCAATACTCTGATCTGCTCGCGTTTTAACGATCCCATAAGATCCTGTATCTTTCTTTGGTACATTTTGTACCGCAATTACACCGCATTTTTGATAATAATATTGATTCATCATTTGTGATAAAGCACCTTTACCATCAACATTATCAATTAAGTCATCAGCTAATAAGACAGCAAAAGGTTCATTGCCAATTAAGGGTTTTGCACATAAAACCGCATGTCCCAATCCTAGTGCTTCTTTTTGTCTGACATAGGCACAGTTAACACCCGCGGGTAAAATATTGCGCACTGTTTCCAATAGTTCAAGCTTGCCTTTTTGCTCAAGGTTATATTCAAGCTCAAAGTTCTTATCGAAGTGATCTTCTATCGCGCGCTTATGCGTGCTCGTCACAAAGATAAGTTCTTTAATTCCTGCTTCAATCGCTTCTTCAACTGCATATTGAATCAAGGGTTTATCAACCACGGTTAACATTTCTTTTGGAGAGGCTTTAGTTGCTGGTAAGAAACGCGTACCTAATCCTGCAACTGGAAATACCGCTTTTGTAATCTTCATTTGTTTACTCCTATGGTTAACCACCAATGGCTTTAACTTTATCGTTAATCCATTGATAGCAATATTCATTTAGCTCATCAACACCCAAATCACTCGGTGATACAGCTTGCCCAAAAGATAGCGTCACAATGCCTGGCTTGATCAAACCTGCCTTATTTGGCCAAAACTTACCTGAGTTATGCGCCACAGGCACAACCATTGCGCCACTGGATTTGGCTAATGTAATTGCCGTTTTATGAAACTTTGGGTACTGACCAACAGGCACACGTGTCCCTTCTGGGAAAATCACGATACTTAAACCTGACTTTAAACGCTCTTTACCCATTTGTAATACTTTCTTAAAGGACTTTAGGCTTTGCTTGCGATCAATCGGAATACTATCAACAGCTTTTAAACCTTGCCCAAACACGGGAATCCTTAGAAGCTCTTCTTTTAACACAAAACATACATTATTTAACAAGCCATGGAATACAACGGTTTCCCATGAAGATTGGTGTTTACACACATAAACACAAGGCTCTTTTAAAAGATTCTCGCGACCTTCCGTTCTAACACGTAACCATAAGAAAATGACAAGCCCCCAACGTGTTAATATTGACCAGACTTTTGCGGGAATTAAACGCACTCCTATCGGCAACCTTAATACACCTAGAATCACTGTCAACGTTGCTAAAATGATGGTCAATATTGAAACATAAACCACAAAAACGATTTGTCTTAGCCACAATATCCCATACCATAAACCTTTTACTAGATTCATATCACAGCCTCCACAAACTGCTGTAAATTATCAAACACCATTACATCTTCTAGTTCACTTTGATGCTTTGCTAACGTTCTTAAGCCCTTACCAGTTTTAACCAAAATTGGTGTGCAATTCGCTTTTCTTGCCGCTTGGATATCTTTAAAACTATCACCGATAAAAAAAACCATAGGACTCAATGTAATATTAAGTTTCACACTGATCTCTTCAAGCATCCCTGTTTGCGGCTTGCGACAAATACAGTCCATATCCGGCGTATGTGGACAATAGGCAATATGCTTAATGGCATCTTTATCTTCAGCTAATAAGCTGTATAACTTGTCATGCATACTTGTCAGTGTCTTAAGGTCGAAAAGGCCTCGCCCAACACCTGATTGATTGGTTGCTATTGCCACAGGGATATTTTTTGCTTTAAGCTCAATAATCGCCTCAATACTTCCAAAAATAGGCTGCCACTCATCCTCTGATTTTATATAATCTTCCGAATCTTCATTAATCACACCATCTCGATCAAGAATAACAAGTTTTGGTGCTATCGCTTTTATTTGTTTTGTCATACAAAATATCAATTATTTAATAAGATACTGACGTTTATCTTTCACATCACGCCATTGATCTGCATCCTCAGGTGGATCACACTTCTCTGTGATATTATCCCACTCCTGTGACAACTCACGATTAAGCTCAACAAATTCTAACTGATCTTCTGGTAATTCATCCTCTGAATAAATCGCATTGACAGGACATTCTGGTTCACACAACGCGCAATCAATACACTCATCAGGGTTAATTACCAACATATTTTCACCCTCGTAAAAACAATCTACTGGACAAACCTCAACACAGTCACCAAGCTTACATTTAATACAACTTTCTGTTACCACAAATGGCATATACCCACACCTTTTTTAGCTTTTTAAAAACGTCAATATTTTAACACTTACCCAAGGTTTTAAAAGATTTAATTAACATTCAACTTTGCAACTTCTGCAAGACATATGCAAGCTCTTTTGAAATCACAAAATTATTACGTACCAGTAAATTAATCGTTTTCTCCTCAAATTGATCCAAAAACCAAAGCTTCGTGGCAAAGTCATAAACAGCATTTGCACGCAAATAAATACTATTTACACCCTTTTGAAACTCCCGCTCGAGCTTATGTTTTGGCGGCATTTTCACAACAATACTTTGTTTGTGCACATCATATGTTGCACAACAATCTGCTTTTAATAGCACTATTTGTGTTTGATAATCTCTCATTTGCGCTGGGCGTTGCTGCTGAGTCTCTTCAGTAACACGATGATTTGTTACTACTTGTGCTTTTTGCAATTGTTGTTGCAACATATAGTTTTGCTCTTTTAGCAATGTTTGCTCTTGCATCAACTGCTCAAATCTTGCTTTATAACCATAATAACTAACCTCAAGATGATCATTCTTTTGACGTAATTTTTTTATTTCATGCTCATATTTGTGTACTTTAGCTCTAATCTCTTGATCGATATAATCTTGCAACTTTTCCTTAAGGTTAATGGCAACCTCTTTATGCTCACGTAAGGCACAAGATAATAACACCTTATCAATTACAGAACCTAAACCTAGCACCGTTTTTTCAGGAGATTGTATGGTTTCTTCCTTAGCGGCTTTTTCCGCTTTGGTTACATCTTCTTTATATAAAAGCACTTTGTCTGCCACATCAAAAAAAGAATAATGCTTATCAAGCAACTTACGCACTTTAGCAATCGTGATTTCTTGACCATCACGTTTTAGCATGTAACAAGCTTCATTGACTTGATATTGACTTAGCATACATTAATTACCCTAGATCATTTCATCATGACGTTTTGTTAATATTTCAACACCATTTTCAGTTACTGCTAGCGTATGCTCCCATTGCGCTGATAAGCTTTTATCTTTAGTTACAGCCGTCCAGCCATCACGCAATACCGTCACTTGCTTTTTGCCGGCATTAATCATCGGCTCAATCGTAAATGTCATACCAGGCTTTAAAACAGTCTGTAAAGATTTATGCTCATGCGCCTGCTTTGAAACATAATGTAATACTTGAGGTTCCTCATGAAAACCTTGGCCAATTCCATGCCCACAAAACATTTCGACCACAGAGAAGCTGTGTGACTTAGCGTGCTTATCAATCGCCTGAGCTATGTCATGTAAGCGATTACCTGGTTTAACCTGCTCAATTCCTTTAACAAGACACTCATAAGTCACATCTGTTAAGCGCTGAGCAAGTATTGACGCTTTTTCGCGTCCACCAACAAAGAACATTTTACTGGTATCGCCATGAAAACCATCTTTAATGACCGTCACATCAATATTAACAATATCACCGGCTTTAAGCTTCTTTTCTGAGGGAATACCATGACATACAACATGATTAATTGATATACATACTGATTTTGGAAATCCTCGGTAATTCAAACAAGCTGGAATGGCTTGTTGCTTATCAACGATATAATCATGGCATATATTATCGAGCTCTGCCGTTGTCACGCCGGGCACAACATATGGCTCAATCATTTCCAGCACTTCAGCTGCTAGACGACCTGCTACACGCATTTTCTCAATTTGTTCAGGTGTTTTTAAAATTATATTAGTCATGAATTAAGTTACATTATCTTTAACGTAGTAAACGTCGTATTGTACATGTATTGGTTGTTGCATTTCAATCTAAAGCCAAAAACTAGCATTAATTTTATTGTCTTTAACGAAATGAATGTCTGAATAGTCCTATCCTAGAAACAAAAAAGGCACCGTTAGGTGCCTTTCTAAATAAAAAACCTGATGATGTTCTACTTTCACATGGCGAATGGTAAGACGGAAAAACCAAATAGTGCCAGCTATTTGCCGTCG
>JAHDDB010000028.1 GCA_020629575.1 Caedibacter sp.
TCAGCTTGATTAAAATCCTGATAAACAACCTCGAATAAGTTGATTACTCTCAAAATCTTTCTCACAGACCTGATGCTTTAATACATATGACTTTCCAATAATACTTTTCATCACAATAACTCCAATAAAAACTCTAATTTTTCCCTATTAAACCATCCAAGGCAAAGCTAATACTAAATACGACTTTCAGCAGAAAAGGTATAATTTTTCCTTAGTTGATTAAAAATATTCACATACTGTATGTCAGTAGTTCCTCCAGCAATTCCAACACCAGCTATATCTCTAAACATCCTTGTAATATCACCATTAATATAACCTTTATGGCCATGCAATATCATATAGTCTTCTGCAATTTTAAAAAGCTTTTCTGCAGTAATGGCTTTTGCTATTGAACACATGATAGATGTTGATTGATCGCTATTTAGGTGCTTTTCAAGAGCATCAAACGATACACATCTAATAGTTTCCATGCTTATTTTCATATCAACTATTTTTTTTTGAACATATTGAAATTCACTTATTGGTCTATTAAATGCTACTCTTTCAATACTGTATTTTAATGAATTATTTATAATCGGTTTAATGAAGCCACTGGCTATAATTCCATACATCACTCTGTCCAATGCTATCATCTCATACAGTACCTTTAACCCATCTCCAGGACAACCAATGATATTCTTGTTAGAAATAGGAATATTTTCTATTAATATGCTTGCAGTTGGGCTAGTTACGTTGCCAAACATATCTTCAGTTTGACCTACTGAAATACCTTTTTGATGTTTATCCAGAATAAATAAAGTTATGCTTTTTTTATCTTCTAAGTCTGAAATACGCCCAACCAATATTATAATATCAGCAATTGGCGAATTTGTTATATGCGCTTTATGACCATTTAAGATAAATTTATTTTCGTATTTTTTTGCTGATGTTGTTACTCTTGAAACATCAGAACCTCCCGTTGGCTCAGTAATTGCGGTGCAAGCAACTTCCCCGTTCATTAATCTGCTTAAATAATATTGTCTTTGCTCATTTGTCCCATATTTATCCAAAACATACATAGCACCCATGTGCGCTATCATTGATAACATAAAGCCAAGATCATTTGATTTTGTTGAAATTAATTCTACTGCTTTAGCAAAATGCGTCCATCCGTAGCCTAATCCTCCATTTTGCTTCGCCACAGGAATACGCCAAAAACCATCTTTGCTCATTGCTCGCCATGATTCGATATCAAATACTTTAATGGTATTGCATTCACTCTGTCTGGCAGCGATCATTTCACCATACTTATGATATTTTTCTTTATCAAAATTTTTCATAAATTACCCTAGTTTTTTGCCCATATTAGTCCGCCCAAATCATGTTTAGATGTACATAGCATTTGGTATCCTATCCTAGAAAACCCCGCTGACCTTAGTAAATGAAACCAGTCGTATCTATGTATAAAACCACCAATATTCCACCAACCATCAAAAATTCCAAATAATGCAGATAAAGCCCAAGGAGTGTCAAAATTATTTGTATATGGTGATCCTTCTCCTAAGACCAAAATTCCTGAAGGAGATAACATTTTTCTCAAAAATTTTAATGATTTTATAATGTCCCTTGAACAATGTAGTGCATTTACACCAAATATGACATCTAAATCATTCCATTTCCCTTTGTGATTAAAATCATACTTCTCAATTACCCCAGGCATCTCAAGACGAGTTATGATTTTTGGGTATAAATCAGTTCTTATATACTCACTATTTACATGATTTTTTAATAATTTACTTGTAGCCCCAACACCACTACCTATTTCCAGCACCCTTCCAGATAACAAATTATTCTTGATTAAAAACTCTGCAGTCATTTCAGCATAATTTTTTAATGGCCAATCGTTCATTAAGCTAGACCATAGCCCTGATTTTTTTCGTACAATATCTTCTCCAGATATCTTGTTGTTAGCAAATTCATCCCAATTGTTAAGTAATAAATCTAAACTATAAAATGCTGTATCACTGTCATATTGTGAAAAATTATCCTTATGTGTGGGTTTTATTTTTTCGACAATTTGCTTACAAGCGTTATATACAAAGAGTGGTGAACCTCCGCATGGCTTGATTGTTGAGTTGATTATACTTAAAGCAACATAAAAAGCTTTTGACTCTAGTGCTAAATATCTTTCTTCATGATCTTCTTTAGACTGTTCTCTTTCAATAATAAAGTAATTATTACCTTTAGAGCTGTCCTTACTACTACCTTCTAACCTATTTGAAACGGTATTTAATCTCATATCACTCCTTCGTTTATAGTTAACATTCTTAATTTTGGTTATGATCATCTTTCACCCATTTATACTGCCTAATCATTGATTAAGACGAATTGAGATTATTGGTTTCCTCTATGCACCTCTTGGTTCTTGCTCAGGATCAGTATCTCTACAGTTGTGCACATATTTAGTTATCACCTTAGTTTTTAATTGAATAAATATCATGAAAAATTATTTGCACAACTTCCTCCCTTAATATTTGTATCAAAAAATAATTAAATAACTATATATTGTATTTAAATAAAATATAATCCCTAAAAAGTAGGGATTTTACAAAAAGGAAAAAACTTCAAGTGAGAAATGAGTAACTAAATATTAGCGGTGAAACTTATTCATCAAGGCTTGTGATCGTTCAAACTGATATTTTATTCGATATTTAAAACAATCCTCAAGCATCGTTGCCGTGCAGTGATAGTTAAGTCTCACTCTGATTTGTTTAATGTAGGTTTTAACCGTTTCAATACCAATATTCATTTGATATGCAATCATTTTCATTTTATAACCCGATAAAGTCAGATAAAGCACATCCAATTGTTTGATCGATAATTCGTTGATCACATCCCTATAAAATTTCTTTGCCTCAACACTTAAGCTAATGGCGGTACCACTTATTAGGTATTGCGATTTTTTATGCAAATCTTTATGCAAAAAATCGCTATCTGCAACGACTTCGATATCATGCTCAAAGGTGAATATGCCTTCTTTGGTTTGTTGTAATTCAAGCGCTAACTTTTTGCGCTCGGTAATATCAATAGAAATACCAATGATACCAATGACATTATTGTTATGGTCAAAATAGGGTGCTTTCTGAGCAATGTAGTGTCTTACCAAATCTTTTTCTACTGTTGTCTCTTCTAGTATTAAAGTTCTTCTAGTAGTAATAACACTTTGGTCATTTTCTTTTAGTTGCTTCGCTTTTTCTGGCCATATATCAAGGTCATTTTTTCCCACTAAATCAGAAGCATTCATGCCTCCAGCTAGGTTGAATTCATTAGTTTTTAAATAATTTCCTTCTTTATCTTTCCAATATAACACACCTGGAACCATGTCTAAGATTAAGGCTTGTTCTTGCTTATTTGAGTTAAAAGAGTGGTCAAGACATTCGAAGTTAACAAATTTACCCATGGTTTTTCCTTAATCTACTCACGCAAAATGCAAAGCAAAAAATTCTGTAAAGTGTTTTGTGATGGGTATATATTACCGTATTCATTTCTATAAATCATATGCACAAGTTAGTGTCATACCAAAAAACAGTAATCAATAAACATTAATGATGAAACTTATTCATCAAGGCTTGTGATCGTTCAAACTGATATTTTATTCGATATTTAAAACAATCCTCAAGCATCGTTGCCGTGCAGTGATAGTTAAGTCTCACTCTGATTTGTTTAATGTAGGTTTTAACCGTTTCAATACCAATATTCATTTGATATGCAATCATTTTCATTTTATAACCCGATAAAGTCAGATAAAGCACATCCAATTGTTTGATCGATAATTCGTTGATCACATCCCTATAAAATTTCTTTGCCTCAATACTTAAGCTAATGGCGGTACCACTTGTTAGGTATTGCGATTTTTTATGCAAATCTTTATGCAGAAAATCGCTGTTTGCGACGACTTCGATATCATGCTCAAAGGTGAATATGCCTTCCTTGGTTTGTTGTAATTCAAGCGCTAACTTTTTGCGCTCGGTAACATCAATAGACACACCAACAATACCGATTACCTCACGGTTTTTATTAAAGAGGGGGCTTTTTTTAGATATGAAGTATTGATTGTGACCATTTACATATTCATCATAAATTGTATTCTTTCTCAGCATCATAACTTGATCATCATGAAATCTTAGCATTTTGGCAGTATCTTCAGGAAATAATTGATCATCAGCTTGACCGCAAATTTCTGATGCAATACTTCTACTATGAAATTCAGCAATTGCCTGATTGCAAGCTAAATATTCACCATACTTATTTTTCCAATAAATTTGAGCATCAAGACAATCAATTACTTGCTGTAGTTCATAAGATATATCTCCACAATCAAGCAGTTGCTTTTCAAATGGTATCATTGTCTGTTGAGTCTCTTGAAATGCTTTTTGTAAATATTGATGATTGTTTGCTAGCTTCATCCATAACCCCTCTAGCGTAGTTAAATTTAATCGCTCACCTCGTTAATGATTGCTGTGAGCTTTGGCGCTCTGTCCTCATAGTACACTTTTTTAAATGGTAAGGTAAATGATAACTGCTGCTGATCAAGTATAGCGTCATTTAATTCTTCGCCATCACATAGTAGTTCGATATGAGACTTTGCTAATGCTAGCTCATAAGCCAAACTATGCTTACTGCCTGGGATATGATTTAACGAATGATTAAGCAAATGCTCAGCACGAATCGTATCGCCCTCAAACTCTAAAAAAGGCGTTCCACCATCAAAAGAAAAAGTGACATACAAGGTATTACTTCTTAAGCCCGCCTTGGCAGTAACAGTTAAATTGATGTCATGACTATTTTGTGCATTCACAGAGTTTGTGAAGTTAGCTAGAAATGTTCGGATAATATGACGCAACTTAGCATAGTCAATCAATAGTTTTTGACGTGCTAATGATTCAATCTGGTACGTCACTTTGGTTTTTAAATCACTGCTGATAAAAGTATTGGCAAGACCGACTTCATTCTTAATGATTTCTTCCAAAGTTGACTCAACAGTCACGATTTTCGCACGTTCGTCTTGCTGCAAAACTGCCGTATTAATCTTCTGATATAGTGTATAAATTTCAGATAAACTTTCATTGACTTGATAAAACTCATCGTTTAGATCACTACGCACAGTTTGAGGAATATCTAATTGCATTAATCGCGCTTCAATATTTTCTACCGAATCAGAAATTAACTTAAGCGCACTAATATAGTCATAGCCATACGATTTAATATAGTGCTTTTGAAAAGCAAGTCGTTTCTCAAGCTGATTTTTTTTACTACGCAATTCAAGCTCTAAATTTTTT
Source organism: Caedibacter sp. (assembly GCA_020629575.1). Taxonomy (GTDB): domain Bacteria; phylum Pseudomonadota; class Gammaproteobacteria; order Francisellales; family Francisellaceae; genus Caedibacter. The sequence goes on from JAHDDB010000028.1 coordinate 5,319, forward strand.
CGCTTAGTAATATCAGTGGAAATGCCACAAACACCAAAAATGTTTTGATTTTCATCATATAATGGAGAAAGCACAACATCAAAAAAAATAATTTGTTGAGTTTTTGGGTTGATAATTCTCTCTTCACAGAATACTTTCTCCCCCGTTTGCAGCACTTTTTTATGATGTAAGACAATCTCTTTCCCCATTTCTTCAGGGTGCATTTCTATAGGTGTTTTACCTAGAATATTTTCAAGTTTCATACCTGCAATCTTAAGAATGAAACTGTTAGCACCTCTTAATTGATGTTTAGTATCAAACCAATAAAAACCGCCAGGTACTATCTCAGAAAGTTCAGAAAATGATGTTGTTATATCTTTTTTATCTTTTATGCGCACAAAATTTCATCCTCTAGAGATGCCAGTAAATGCCTAATATACATATTTAAATGCCCAGTTTCAATAATAGGCCAATCAAAATCCAATTGACTTAAAATTTGATCTGTTTTGTCTTTTAGTATCAATGATTTTGATTTTTCTGAAAAAAACTCCTTATTACTTTGCCATCCCATACGTAGTAAAAATCTTCCAGCCAAATCACATTGAACATGGTTTTGTAAATACTTAACTAGCCGGTCAATAAAAACTGCAAAACTTACAAGAGTGATATTATAATTATTTTTTTTAAGACCATCTGTTAGTTGAACTGAGTTGTTATTAAATACATGATGTGTCATATTCCTTAACTCAACTTTATCAAATAGTTTGATAATGGCTTTGGCTGTGATATCAGCCGGTGATATTTCAATACTGTCTAGATGTTTGGTAGTGCAACCTAATTTAGCAATAAACTGAACATAATGAGCAAATAAATTGCTTTGAATATCTTCCTGTAACTTGCCATTTTCCATAAATGCAAGATTACCAACTCTATATATATTACTATTTACTCCCTTTTGACGCCATTTAATAGTTTCAAGCTCTCCTAAGTACTTTGTTTTATTATAAGGTGAGTTCCATTGTGAGTTAGATGTTAATTGATCTGACTCAGTAAAAATATTTTGCTTACCTTCTTGAATAAGTCCCGATATTACTGAAACAGTTGAGATATAATGAAAATCTTTGAGCTTAGTTAATTCACATGCCTCAAGTAAGTTAATCGTTGATTGTACATTAGCTAAATAAAATTCATTTTTAGTACCATAATGCTTAGTTAATGCTGCGCAGTGTATAATACTATCGATGTTTTCAATTAAAGCACGGTACTCAATATCTGTTAAGCCAATTTGCTGTTTTTCTAGATCACATACTAGATAAGTGATACGATCATGAAATTTTTCTTCAAGTAAGTTATCGAAATAAACTTGGTATTTTTTTGTTATTCTTTTTATTGCATGCATTTGATTCTCAGCACGAATACATAGGTAGATGTGATAAGTTGTTGAAATTAATAACTGATTAAGTACATTACATCCTAAAAAGCCAGTTCCTCCTGTGAGCAATACATTTTTAATGGGCTTTTGCCTATAAATGATATTTGGCATATTAATAATTTCATTCAAGTATTGATTTCTTTTGGTTTTATGTACTTTATTAATTGGAATATTGAAATCATCACAATAAGTTTTCTTGATTTGCTGCAATCGATTAATCAATAAATCCATTACCATAACTCTACTTTTTGCCAATTTATGAGGGGTTCGCAAATCAAATATTTCAGATATCGAAATATCAAAATGTGATTGTAAAGCAATTGCAAGTTGAATCGCCTTAATAGAGTTGCCACCTAAGGTGAAAAAGTCATCATTTACACCTATTTTTTCAATGGATAGCACATTAGAAAAAGCCTGACAAATAATGCTTTCTTGTTCGTTTCTTGGCTTTATATATACTTGAGAACTTCTAAAAGTAATATTAGGTAAAGCATTTATATCCGTTTTACCATTTGTAGTTAGTGGTATTTCATCTAACTGCAATATGGCGCTGGGCACCATATAGTACGGTAATTTATTTTTAAGTTGCTCTATTATTAAATCGGTCTGCACTTGACTACTTGCAGTAAAATAAACGAATAGATAGTGATCATCATTAATTACTTTGTTAATCGCAACAGCTTGTCGAATGGTTGTAATAGTCATTGCGGCATTTTCAATTTCAGATAACTCAACTCTAAACCCACGAATCTTAACTTGAGTATCTTTACGCCCTATATACTCTAGATTCCCGTCAGCCAGCCATCTAACCAAATCACCCGTTGCATATAAACGATCATAACTGTTTTTTTTATCAATTTCGCTTGTAAAATGATTAAGAATAAATTTTTCAGATGTTAGCTTAGCTTTATTTAAATAACCTCGTGCCAATCCTACCCCACTAATACATAGTTCCCCAATCACTCCAGCTGGCAAAGGGTTATTATAAGCATCAACAACATAGCATTTATTGTTGGCCACTGCTTTACCGATACTTGAATTTATACTGTCATGGTAACAGTGATAAATAGTTGAACATACCGTAGCTTCAGTTGGACCATAAGCATTTACAGGATATTTGGACTTTATTAATTTATTAAAAGCTTTTATGCTTAAAGCTTCTCCTGCAGAGCATAAATACTTAGTTAGGTATTTTAAATCTAAACTTTCTATAATTTTGGGTGGTAATGTAGCATGAGAAATTTCATTCTCTGATAGATACCTTTGAAAATATTTAAGATTGATTTTTTTTGCATCCGATATAATATACAGCCGAGACCCAGAGACTAAAGCACCAAAAATCTCCCATATTGAAGCATCAAAACCAATCGATGCAAACTGTAAGACCTTTGAAGTTCCATCAACATTTAAAATTTCTTGCTGTGATAACGCCATATTACATAAGCCTTTGTGCATTATACAAGCTCCTTTAGCTTCCCCAGTTGTTCCAGATGTGTAAATAACATAGGCCAAATTATTTGATTCATTTAAACTTTTTAAATTGCACATTGAAAAGTTTTCATAGTAAGCTTCATCCAAAGGAATAATGATTGCTTTTGAAATATTTTTGAGCCTAGAGGTGTATTGTGATTGTGATAATAGCAAAGAGGCGCGAGTATCATTAAGTATATACTTAACTCTTTCATTGGGGTAATTAGGGTCAATAGGCACATAAGCTGCACCCGACTTTAAAATACCTAAAATTCCAACAATCATTTCTAAGCTTTTGTCCAAGCATATTGCAATTAAATCATCAGGTTGAATATTGCTTAATGTCTGTAAATATCTTGCTAATTGATTAGATTTGGCATTTAGTTCTTTATAAGTAAACTGCTTCTCTTCAAATACAATTGCAATATGATTGGGCATCTTTTCAACTTGCTCTTCAAATAGTTGGCAAATAGTTTTATCCCTTGGGTAAGGTTTATCAGTATTATTCCAGTCAATAATAATTTTCTGATATTCTTCTTTTGACAAAAGAGGAATATCTTTAATAGAAGTGCTGCTATTTAAATAATATTTATATTGCTTAAACATTGTTGTTAAGGCGCTAACAATACCTTTAAGCTCAATCGAATCAGTTTTAATGCCCGTAATATTAAGCTGTCCATTATTGATAACAAAATTCAATCTATGCGCAAATATAGTATTAAAGCTATTACCGTGATAAATGGCAATATCAGTTAATAACTCCATACAGTTATAACGATAATAAAAATCTTTGGTAATGTTTTGCTTCTTTCGTGAGTGATTTTGAATATATTCTTGAAAATTTAGTAGCTTTTCCTCGTTAAACACCTGCTTTAGCTCAAGCATATATTTGGTGTCGACTAAATTGGATAAATGCCTTAAATCGGGGTCTTCGACATAACAAGAGACTAGGAAGTTATTTTGATGAAAAATGCGCAGTAAAACCAATGAAATAGCACCAACAATCTGCGTAGTACTTAAGTTTGATGTGTTAATCGAATATTCTAATGACTCTTGTATCGTATGATTCATTGATAAATGAAGTGTGGAATTCACTTTGCTTTTCAAAGAATTGATAGCTAGTGCGTAACTACGCTCTTGCTTGTTGATATACTTTAGTTGATGACACTGGTTATCGTTCAGTGTAATGCTGTATTTTTGCAACTCTTCAAAATTAATTATTTTACTTATATTTTTTTCAATACCATAACAGTTATAGATTGATGGAAAGTGTAGTGCCTTATCCTTTGAAACAATGTATAAGCCTTTTAAATCAAAAAAGCTGTTGGGTTTTTCAACCCATATAGGTACCCCTAATAAATAGACTGATCCTTTAAAGCTAAGTTTGGCTGTAGCAATTTGATTTACTTGATCGCCACCAAAATCAAGTGCGCGGCAGTAACGAGATATTTGCATTAAGCTTTCACAATCATTAATAAAGCCATAGTTTTTTAGTGAGCGATTTAATGAAAAATAGCTTCTTTTATTTAAAGCTTGAGCTTGAAATTGTAGTTGATTATTTGACAAATCAGATAATAATATTTTAAATAGTGCCAGTGCTTTTTGAGTGCACTTCATATTAAGGCTGTACGTCGTATCCTCTCTTGAAATTGTTATTTCCTCTTGTCGAATAATATCGCCAGCGTCAATTTCATCAGAGATTTTATGCCAAGTAACCCCGTGTTTTTTTTCTCCATTAATAATTGCCCAAGTTGTAGGATTAGTTCCAGCATAGCTAGGCAGCAATGCATTATGGTAGTTGATTGCATGCTGAACATTATGTTTTTCAATAAGATTTCTTGGGATAATGTGGTTGTTTGCAATGCTAAATAACACATAACCTTGGTAATTACTTTTTTGGTATTCTTGATAAGATAGTGTACAAACACTTTGTTGTTGGCACCATTGCTGTATTTTTTCCTCTTCAGTAACCACAGCAATTAGGTCATAATCATATGACGTAAAAATAATTTTACAACATTCTAGACAAAGTCCAGTGTTACCAATAATAATTGTTTTTTTTTCTCTATAGTATTAGTGGATTTAACAATATCATTTTGTGTGCAGCCTTTTAAATAATCAGACCAGTATGCATTGTTTTTATTGATTAATACTTGTTTGCTGTTCATAACTAGTTCCCCCTTAGTTATTTGTTGATAAGTAAAACTTATAAATTAAGCATTTGAGTAATCACTGTTTTTCGATTACAGAAAAATCATGCCAGTAACACGTGCTCTATAAAAAACAGATTCTCCCATCTAGCATTACTTATAAGCTAAATATATAATACCATTGAGTTGCAGTTGCTTGATGATAAAAATGTAAATTTTGCAGACAAACCTTTGATTTAAAAAGGTGGTGGACATTAAATACATATTTAATGTTTGTAAATAGATCAGATAGGGGAATAATTAAAAATTATAGCAATAAACTATTGCACTTGGTTGAGAAGGGTGTATTATCTTCTTTGTGGAAGATTTGGGGCGGTTGGGTCATATTTCTTGCGTTTCGTATAGTTCCATCTATATTATGGGGGCTAACGCAGTTAAGATGGGGGCTTAACTATGACCCGCTATTATCGTATCGGGTCTTTAGTCGTATGGCAATAAAAACTTGCGTTTTTTTTGCATTTAGTTATAATTTTTTCTTATTTACAAGGTTTTTGAGCTTTGCAATATGAAACAGCTTGCCTCTGATTTAACTTATACCAATAATGGTATTGAGTCTGAACAACAGCTTAAGCTTGTTGGCTTTAATCTTAGACGATCTATGTTTGCTAAAGGCGTTAATAGCGTTGAGCTTCATAATAATTTAGGCGTTTCTACGGGGACTGTAAGTAAGATTGTTAACGGTAAATGTATGCCTAACTTGCTGACAATCTATAGTATCACGCAATATTTAGGGATTAAAATTGATGATTTATTTAAGGATCCTCATGCCGCAGTAGCTGAAGAAAATCAGCCTGATAAATTTGCTTAGCAATTTACTATGTTATAACTGAGGTTATGCGCTTTTTCTATTTCAACACCCCGCCTCGTAAGCTCGGCACCCCTCTTGAAAAGAGGGGAATTAACATCACCATCGCCCAATTCCCCTCTTTTCAAGAGGGGTGGCAGCCGTAGGCTGACGGGGTGTTTATAAAATCACAGTTCTTTTAAAGTGTGTAACTCCAGTTATAACGCTCATAGACGGCTGATGGAACAGCGGTAATTGTGCAAATGATTTGAAAGTTGGTTATAAGAAAACCGGCAGTACCTGAAAGAGCTTTTCAATCGTATAAACATGATCAAGATCGGTAATGGTAACAATGACATGATCTCCTGATTCAATCGTGTAATGATCATGTGCAACTAACACGGTGTCATCGCGGACGATAGCGCCAATGATAATCGCTTTTGGTAAGTTTAGCTCACTGATTTTCTTACCGACAATTGGTGAGCTGTCAGCTGTACCGTGTACGACAATTTCGCAAGCTTCCGCATGTCCTCCGTAGAGTGAATAGATATTTAGCATGTCACCTTTGCGCAAGTAGGTTTGAATCACACCAATGGTGATTCTCTGTGGTGAAATCGCGCGATCAATCGTGTGTGTTTCATCAACTAAAGCAGCATAGCTTAAGCTATTAACAAGAGCAATGGTGCTTTTAGCGCCCATTTTCTTAGCAAGCATTGCAGACATGATATTGGCTTCATCATCATTGGTTACCGCACAAAAGAGATCGGTATCATCAATGCTCTCGGCATTTAATAGCTCAGCATCCGAGGCATCTCCTGAGAGCACGGTGGTGTTATTCAATGTCTCAGCAGCTAAGTGACAGTTCTCATAATTGCGCTCAACGATTTTAACCAAATAATCATTTTCAAGCTTCTTAGCAAGTCCCATGCCGATATTACCACCTCCAGCGATAAAGAGTTTGCGACATGCCGTTTGTTGCGGTTGAAATTCGCGTAAAATCGCCGGAATATTAATACGCTCAGCAATAAAAAACACTTCATCTTCTTTTTGCAAAACGGTATCAGCGGATATAAGTAAGTTTTGTTTTTTGCGATAAATAGCAACAACACGTGCATCGATATCAGGAAGCTCTTGTCTAAACTCACGAATACTCATGCCATGAAGCGGTGAGTCTTTGGCAATTTCGCTTCCTGCTAACTGCAAGCGGCCATTAGCAAAATCAACAATCTGAAAACTACCAGGATGCTCAACTAAACGCACCAAGCGTTGAGTAACTAATTCAGAAGGGTTAATAATAAGATCAATTGGGATATTGTCATTATTAAATATTTGTGGGTAGCGCGCGTAATTTTTGTTACGTAAACGTGCAATTTTTGTAGGGATCTTAAAAAGACTATACGCAATCTGGCAAGCAACAATATTCACTTCATCGTTATTTGTTACTGCAATGATCATATCCGCATCGTTAGCTCCTGCCTCTTCAAGAATGTTGGGGTGTGATGCTGAGCCACAGATTGTTTTGACGTCAAAGTGATTTTGAATATGTCTTAGTTGTTCGGCTCTTTCATCAACGACGCTAATGTTATGATCCTTTTGTAAATTTTTAGCCAGTGAGCTGCCGACTTGTCCGGCACCTAAAATAATAATTTTCATAATTTTTCCTGTGTTTTATCACTTCTATGGCTTTTCCATAACACTTCATCATGTTGATCCAACTGATTAAAAAAGCGTGCCAACACAAATAAATAATCAGATAAACGATTTAAAAAACTTAAAATAAGCGGATTATGTGCTTTTGTCTGATCTTGGATCAAGGCAACATAGTGACGTTCTGCTTTGCGTGCTATGGTACGCGCTTGATGACTTAAAGCTGCACACTGTGAACCACCGGGTAAAATAAACTCTTTCAACGGTGGCAAAGATTCATTCCATTGATCAATTTGGGTTTCAAGTGCAGTAATCGCCTGATCGGTTAGTTGGCTAAATTGAGGGAAGGACAGCTCACCACCAATATTGAATAAATGATGTTGAATATTCTGTAGTTGATTGTTGATTTCAAGGTTGCTTGAAAAGGAGACAATCACACCAATGGCAGCATTTAGCTCATCAATCTGACCAATGGTTTCAATAATTGGTGCACATTTATCAATGCGAATATTATCTGAGAGGGCAGTGGTGCCTTTATCTCCGGTTTTGGTGTAAATTTTCGATAGTCTATGACCCATAAATAATTCCTTTAACGTTTATTAAAACCGATAATATAAACTTCTCGTGAACGGGCACGAGATGCGTCAGGTTTGCGAATAATGACTTTTTGAAAACGTTGTTGAACTGCCTTTACAAAGGGATCAAAGCCTTCACCTTGGAAAACTTTGGCTAAGAAATTGCCATGTGATTTTAGTGTGTTATCAGCAAAATCAAGTGCTAGTTCAACCAGGTACATTGATCCTGCTTGATCGGTATTACGATTGCCACTCATGTTTGGCGCCATATCAGAGATCACCCAATCAATAGACTCACCTTCAGTTAATTGCATTAAGGCTTCATAGGGTTCATCCTCGGTGAAATCTCCTTGAATAAAGGTTACATCAGGCAAAGGGTCCATCTCAAGAATATCTAAGGCAAACACCTTGCCTTTAGAACCAACAAAATCCGTTAAAACCTGTGACCAACCACCAGGAGCCGCACCCAGATCAACAACGGTCATGCCTGGTTTGAAGAGCTTATCTTTTTGCTGTAATTCCATGAGTTTGTAAGCTGCGCGTGATCTTAGACCATCTTTTTTAGATTGGCTAACATAATGATCATTATGATGTTCATCAAGCCAGCGTTTGCTGCTTTTGCTATGTTTGTTTTTTGACATTAACAAATAAAAGTGTCGTGCTAATTAATGTCAACAGTATATCACCTAGGAAAATATACAGTAGCTTACTTTTTTACTTTTTCATTTTTTGCATTTATTAAAAACGCGTAAAACATCATCTGCAGTTGCAATTTGATCGTTTTGAGCCTGTTGTAAACCTTGCTGCATTTTCTTGATCTGCCAATTGCGAAGGTTATCCTGCTGTTTACTTACAGCAGAGCCCTTATAGCTGGGATAAAGGTTGAGTAACATCAAAAATCAGCGCAAAGTAAACGATAAAGACACTCAGAAGTACCATACCATTAAAGACACTGGTGCGTCGTGAGGTGAAAGTAACTAAAGCAATTAAAAAGGTTAGTACCATAATGACAATCGATGTGCTATTTAATCCAAGAACTAATGGTTGCCCAAGGACAAGACTTATGACAAGTACCGATGGCACGGTAAGGCAAATAGTGGCAACGGCAGAGCCCATGCATAGATTGATAGAGCGTTGTAATTGATTCTTGTATGCCGATTGAATAGCGCTCACACCTTCAGGTGTTAAAACTAAGAGTGCGATAATAAAACCGCCTAGTTTACTGGGAAGTCCTGCCTCTTGAATGCTGAACTCAAGAAATCTCGCTAGGTTTTTTGATAAGGCGATCATCACGACAAGACCAAGTAGCAACATAATGACATGATAAAGCACTGAGCCCATCGGGTTGTGATGTTCCTCATCATCATCGTCTTCATGTCGATACTGAAAGTAATCTTTATGTGTTACGGTTTGTTTAATCAAAAAAACAGCATAAAGAATCACGCAAACAATAATGACAACAATGGATTGACTTAAGTTAAAGGTACCAGCATCAGTCGCAACAGTATAATTAGGAAGTATTAAGCAAACGGTTAATAAAAGAATAAGCAAGGAGATATAGGTGCTCGCACCTTCGGTATTATACATTTGTGTGTTATGTTTGATGCCTCCGGTTAATAGACTAAGTCCAGCAAAACCATTAACAGCAATCATAATCACGGCAAACATCGTATCTCTGGCAAGGGTTGGGTCCCCTTTACCAATCAGCATCATCGTGATGATTAATGCCACTTCAATTGAAATAACAGAAAGGGTTAGAATCAAGGTGCCATAAGGCTCACCAAATTTTTCTGCTAACCAATCGGCATGTTTAACGACATTAAAGGCGCAAACAAGCATCACGGCAAAGATAACAAAAGTTGTTGCTGCCGTGGCAAAATGACTAATGTTATATGGATCGAGACTTGAGAAAACCATATTTAATAGAACAAAGAGGATGATAGGCAAAATAACACCATATTCGGTTTTAATAAAACTTATTGTTTTGTGCATTTTACCTCCTCTTCATTCTTGTTTTTAAAAGCGCTCAGCCGATGCTTGCTGCCAGTATTTAGCATATTGCATTGGTAGGTTATTATCATCTAGTAAGCTATCTTTTTCAAGGTATTGATAGACTTCATCAAGTGATTGCACGGTTTTTTCATCAATGCGACGAATAACACGTGAGGCTGAAAGTTCACTTGGGTTTGTAAGCCCCATCGCACCAACCAGTTCAGTAAAACTTTTAACGGTTGCATCATGAAAGCGGTAAACGCGCTGCTTCTTATCATCAATATCTAGCGCTTTATATAATCGTGGATTTTGTGTGGCAACGCCTGTTGGACAGGTATTGCGATTACATTGTTTCGATTGAATACATCCCAAGGATAACATCATGGCTCGGGCACTATTGATTACATCAGCACCTAAGGCAATACGCTTGACCATGTCAAAGCCTGTCGCTGTTTTACCGCTGGCAATAATACAAATATGCTCGCGAATACCAGAACCAACCAATGCGTTATGTACAAATGCTAAAGCATCTTCAAGTGGCACACCAATATGATTAACGTATTCCTCAGGAGCGGCCCCTGTACCACCTTCAGCACCATCGATGGTAATAAAATCAGGGAAAATTTGTGTTTTTAACATGGCTTTGCAGATAGCAAAGAACTCGGTTTTGCGACCTATGCATAGTTTAAAACCAATGGGTTTACCACCTGAGAGCTCTCGCAGTTTGTGCACAAATTGACATAGCTCGACAGGAGTTGAGAAAGCAGTATGCGCAGGTGGAGATAAAACATCTTCACTCATCGGCACATCACGAATTTTAGCAATCTCAGGGGTGAGCTTCTCCTTGGGTAACACACCTCCATGAGCAGGTTTTGCTCCTTGTGAGAGTTTGATCTCAATCATTTTAATATCATCATATTGCGCCTGAATGGCAAACTTATCTGGATCAAAGTGCCCATCTTTAGTCCTGAAACCAAAATATCCTGTCCCAATTTGCAGACAAATATCTCCACCTTGGCGATGATACTCTGTTAAACCACCTTCACCCGTATTGTGGCAAAACCCACCAAGCTTCGCACCTTTATTAAGTGCCATAATCGCATTTTTGGATAAGGCGCCATAACTCATGGCCGAAATATTTAAACGCGATGAGATGTAAGGTTTGGTGCATTGATGGTTGCCTATTTGAAATTTAGGGTTGACATCTTTTGGATGAATGGGGGCTAATGAATGCAGTACCCACTCATAACCTGGTTGATTAATATCTCGCTCGGTACCAAAGGGAAGTGTATCTTCAATGCCTTTAGCACGTTGATAAACTAAAGAGCGAGTTTGCCGATCAAAAGGGCGCTCACTTTGATCTGTCGCAACAAAATACTGCTGAATCTCAGGGCGAAAGAACTCCAAGATAAAACGCATGTGCCCAAGGATGGGGAAGTTGCGTAGTATGGTGTGCTTTTTTTGTGTGACATCATAAATGGCAATAACAATAAGCGCGATAATAATAATGGCTACGGTAAGTTTGCTGTGTAGTAATGCTAATAATGCAAGAATAATAAGTAAGACAATGCCAAAGCCAATATACCATTTTCTACGTTCTGAAATATGAAACATAAATATTCCTTAGTGTTTAGTCCTATGCTCATATGGAATAATAGTGAGAAATATGAGAAATTCAATTTAAAACAACCATCGCCATCATTTGTAACATAACTGTAACAATTGATATTTATGCTGAGCAACGACTTAATTAAGTAGGAAGGATAGGTTTTGAGGCAAAGTGGGGATAGAAACTTTTTGAAGTTATTAATAGCTTTGGCATCGCTAACACTCATTATTTTTGTGTTGCTATTAATGAGTCTTATTGTATTTAGTTGGCCAAGTATTCGTGAGTATGGCATCTCTTTTTTGTGGAGTGATGCGTGGAATCCTGTGACTGAGCAATTTGGTGCTTATTCAGTTATCATTGGTACCTTGGTTACATCTATTTTGGCACTTGTAATTGCTGTGCCTTTTAGCTTAGGTGTCGCACTTTTAATCGATGAGTTATTGCCCAGACGCATAGGTAGGATCCTTGCACGACTAATTGAGTTAATGGCAGGGATCCCGAGTATCGTTTATGGCATTTGGGGGCTTTTTGTGCTTTTGCCGTGGGTGAAATCTTTGCAATTAAAATTAATGCCTTTATCACTATCTTGGCAGGCTAAGTTTTCAGCTCTTGCTGAAAGCGGCTCATTTTGGGCACACTTTGAGCCACTTGTTATGTTCTTTATCAAAAGCCTACCAACGGGCAGTAGTATCTTTGCCGCGAGTATTATCTTAGCCATTATGGTGATTCCTTTAATCTCATCGGTGATGCGTGATGTCATCAGTGCGATTCCGCAAGTGACGAAAGAAGCAGCATTTGGTATTGGTGCGACCAAGTGGGAAGTGACGAAAAATGTCATTTTCCCTTATGCCTTGCCTGGCATGATGGGTGCGATTATTTTAGGCTTTGGTCGTGCGCTAGGTGAGACAATGGCAGTGACCTTTGTGATTGGTAATGTCCATAGCTTGCAAGGTTTATTTATGCCAAGTGCGACCATCTCATCAGCTATTGCCAATGAGTTTAATGAAGCGTTAGGCACATTGTATCCTGCTGCATTAGTTGAAACAGGATTGATATTATTCTTAATCACTTTGGTGGTTTTACTGATATCACGTTGGATTTTGAAGCGTTACAAAGTAGGGGTGGCATAATGAGTATAATTGGACAAGTAGCACTTAAGCGCCGCATTAAATCAAATATCTTTGTCTCGCTGTGCTGGCTAAGCGCGATTATCAGCATCTTTTTCTTGTGTAGCATTTTATATGAGTTGGTAATGCGTGGTATGCCTAGCTTTAGCACGTATCTTTTTACACATGACACGAGAGAACTAGGACTTAGAAATGCAATTATTGGCTCATTGATGTTAACAGTTGGCGCCATCGTGATTGCAACACCGATTTCAATTTTAACGGCGACTTTCTTTGTCGAGTTTCGACAGTTCAGACGCACGATTAAAGTCTTACGCTTTATCAATGACATGATGTTAAGCACACCATCAGTGATTGTTGGTTTATTTATCTATACGCTTATTGTCGTTAACACCAGTTTTTCAGGTTATGCAGGAATCATTGCGCTAGCGGTTATCGCGATGCCAATGATTACGCGTGCTGCTGAGGATGTATTATATCTTGTATCCCCTATGCTAAAGGAATCAGCTATTGCACTAGGTGTGCCAAAGTGGCGTGTAATTGTGATGATTGGCTTTCGCTCGGCAAAGACGGGACTCATTACTGCTGTAGTGTTAGCTACCGCAAGAGTGATGGGCGAAAGTGCGCCATTGTTGTTTACCTCAGCAAAAAACAGCTTTTTAAGCTTCAATATGGGGCAAGCAATTGAGAGCCTACCGGTGATGATTTTTGAAAATGCGATGCAACCATATCCGGAGTTTCAACAAGTGGCATGGACGGCAGCACTTATTGTTACCGCATTAGTGTTGGTAATGAATCTAACGGCGCGTTGGATTGCAAAAGATAAATAACTGGTAATAAAGTAAAGAATAAGAGATGATCATGCAACAATCGACAGAATTTAAAAGCTTAAAAAAGTTAGAAAACATAGAAAGCACAGCACAAGCTCAAACTGATCATAGTAATAGTCAATTTGAAACTCAAGGGAGGGTGTTAAATTTGCCAAACAAGCAGTACTTAGCAGTAAAGAATCTTAACTTTTATTATGGTGATAGCAAGACATTACATGATATTAATGCAAGCTTCGCGCAAAATAAAATTACCGCATTAATCGGTCCATCAGGTTCTGGCAAGTCCACTTTGCTTAGAACATTAAATCGTATCTATGAGCTATATCCCAAGCAAACAGCCACAGGGCAGATTTTGTTACAAGGGCAAAATGTCTTAGAAAAAAATATCGATTTGAATCAACTGCGCAAAGAAATTGGCATGGTCTTTCAAAAACCAACGCCTTTTCCAATGAGTATTTTTGATAATATTGCCTTTGCCATTAAGTTGCATGAAAAGTTACCTAAGGCTGAATTGCAACAGCGCGTTGAAGAGGCGTTAAAGCAAGCTGCGTTATGGGATGAGGTAAAAGATAAATTGCAACAACAAGGCACACGTCTTTCAGGTGGGCAACAGCAGCGATTGTGTATTGCGCGTACACTGGCAGTAAAACCTAAGATTTTATTATTAGATGAGCCAACATCAGCACTAGATCCTATTTCTACCAAGAAGATAGAAGGGTTACTCACAGAGTTAAAGGCTCAATATACGATTGTGATGGTGACACATAATTTAAAACAAGCTGAACGCTTATCAGACAGTACGATGTTTATGATTAATGGCGAGCTTGTCGAGTATGCTCCAACTGATGTATTCTTTAACGCACCTAAGGATCCACGAACGGTTGATTATATTCATAATGAATAACTGGAATTAGATATTCTAGATAAAGTTATGATTTTAATGGCTAACGGTTTATAACTTAAGATATAAGGATAAATGAATGAAACGAGTAAAATTTAAGAAAACTATATTGATTGGTGCTCTGGCAAGTAGCGCTATGGCTGTATTGGCATTATCAGGATGCAGTGAAAAGGCACATGAAAGTGATGGTAAATCAGGATCAAATCAATCAGTTATTATGGGCTCAGGCTCAAATGTGAATCAAGGTTTAAATTATGCACAGTATTTTTGTGCCAGCAACTCAAAT
>JAHDDB010000192.1 GCA_020629575.1 Caedibacter sp.
TGAAAGTCATAAAAAGCTTGGCGATAATTATCACGTCGCTTTAATATCGTCTGCCAGCTTAAGCCTGCTTGTGCTCCTTCTAAACATAAAAACTCAAATAGCCTTTGTTCATCATATAGTGGTACACCCCACTCGTGATCATGATAATTTTGCATCTCTTGGCTTGAGTTTGCCCAAGGACAACGCGTCAAACTCATGATTTGAATTGGGCAACAAAAAGTGGTTTACCATATAAATTGCCATTATCATCCATTTTGGCAATCGCGATACTATCAACCATTACGCTATAGCTTTTGTTATTGAGTAACTTATTTGCTTTATTCGCCAATTCACTATTACCTTTGTTATAAACCGCTGTGATATGTGAGCGATTGCTACCTGGAATATTATAATCACGCCATGCGCTACCGCTTTGCATTTGCGTAAGATCAGCATGCCCCTCTTCAATAGCAACAATCGTTTGATGCGTTGGTGCATTGGGATGTGTTTTGGCCGTTAACTCTGCATTAAGCTCATTCAAAAAGGCATTATCTCCGGCAACATCCAAGGATAACGTATCCCCCGCCACGCTGAAGTTTTTAGCTAAAGTCACCTCTTGCGCTTTAGTATTTTTCGCCAATTGGGTAACCGCTTCAACTAGCTCTTGATAGTTTTTGCCCTTAAACACACCTTGAATAACGCTAATATGCGGCGTTGTAACAACCCTTGTTGCTACATCAGGATATGCCAACGTATTGACTTCTTTTAACAGTGTCAATAATGGCTTATTACCTTTGACAGGAATATATACGGCATATTCCCCCTGATATACATTAGCATGCCCTTTTACGTTATCTTTGGCAGGCACTTGAAGCACAGGCTTATATAAAGGATTTACATGCGCATTATGTAATATAAATAATGCTTTTGTCTGATTAGGACCTTGGTAATTTGTCATTGCAACTGCTGATGACATTAAGCCCATACCTATGAGTGGTAACGATAATATTTTAACGATTTTTTTCATTTTTTTAATTTTTTTCATAAGCTAATCTCTCACCTTTCTATTTTTTCCAAGTAAAATATTCGCTGATTAGCTTAACAAAGTTTTAATTTAAGTGAAGAATGTTTTATAGCAAATAACCTTTACATCTTTTGCGTCTTTTATACCTTTTGCGTCCCTTGCAATGCCAAGCGAATAAGGCTCTCGACACTATCAGCGTCATTTTTGACTTTATGCACGTATTTCTCAGCTTCTTTACGCTTATAGCCAAGCGCTTCTAGTGCATCAATCGCTTGGTGCACCACTGAACTTGCCTGATAGCTTATATTACCTGAATGAACATGACTTGTGCTCTCTTCTGTAGTATGTGGCATGTTCTGTGTTAAAGCATCTAACTCAAGGACTAATTTTGTGATCTTATCTTTCATTTCAATAATAATACGCTCAGCCGTTTTTTTGCCAACGCCTGGAATGGTGCATAACAACCCATGATCTTGTGACTCAATACAGCTGACAAAAGTCACCCCATCCATACCCGATAAGATTGCTAGCGCCATCTTAGCACCAATACCATTGATCTTAATAAGCTCTTGGAATAATCTACGATCTGACTTAGTGGCAAAGCCATAAAGTTGCTGCGCATCTTCACGCACAACAAAATGGGTATGCAGTATCACCTCTTGCCCAACATCACCAAGCTTATAAATCGAGCTCATGGGTACCCATATTTCATAGCCAACACCCGCGGCTTCAACCAATATCAATGGTGGCTGCTTTTCGATAAGCTCACCTTTTATTCTTCCAATCATCGTAATCGTCCTCGTACAATTTTGTTGGCTCCTGGAATAAACTGCAAACTATTGCGACTATGAAAATGACAAATCGCAATCGCTAAAGCATCCGCAGCATCAGCCTGTGGTTTGCTACTTAATTGCAAAAAAGATTGCACCATATGCTGCACTTGAAACTTTGTTGCATTACCATTTCCGACAACGGCCTGCTTAACTTGCTTAGCTGAGTATTCGTTAACCGTGAGATTTTGATTTGCTAAAGCGCACATGGCTACACCGCGTGCTTGTCCGAGTTTCAATGCAGCACCGGGATTTTGAAACATAAAGATCTGTTCAATTGCCGCTTCCGTTGGGCAATAAGCCGCAACAATATCATTAATCCCATCTTGAATTTGTTTTAAACGCTCAGCAGTTGCTTCTTTAGTAATACGGATACAACCACTGGTAACATACAAACATTCTTTTGCCTGCACTTTGATTACACCAAATCCAGTAATGCGCGAGCCTGGATCAATGCCTAAAATAATCACGAATTAAGCGCATCCATAACACTTTCATCAAACTCGACATTACTATAGACGCTTTGCACATCATCAAGATCCTCTAAGCGATCGATCATATTCATAATCTTTTGTGCAATTTCGGCATCGTCAATATTGGTTTTAACATCCGCATCCATTGTAATCTCAGCTGAGATTGCTTTGAAGCCTTTAGCTTCTAAAGCATCATTAACCTCTGAAAATGCATTAGGATCGGTAATAACATCAATCGCACCATCATCAAAACTCACAATATCTTCAGCACCGGCTTCAAGGGCGACTTCCATCACCATATCTTCATCTAAGCCGGTCTCAAAACTGATAATACCCTTTTTATTAAACATATACGCTACAGAACCATCGGTACCCAAATTGCCGCCGGCTTTGGTAAAGGCGTGACGCACCTCAGCCACCGTACGATTGCGATTATCGGTCATACAATCAACGATAAATGCAACACCCGCAGGACCGTAACCCTCATAACGAATTTCTTCTAAGTTGCCACCTTCTTCACCACCGGCACCTTTCTTAATCGCGCGCTCAATCGTATCTTTGGTCATATTATTCGACAATGCAGTTGCCACTGCCGCGCGTAAACGTGGGTTTGAATCTTTGTCCCCGCCACCCAAGCGTGCGGCAACGGTGATCTCACGAATTAGCTTAGTAAAAACCTTACCGCGCTTAGCATCTTCTTTTGCTTTTTTATGTTTAATGTTTGCCCATTTACTGTGACCAGCCATATTAAAACCTCTGTTGAATCTTTGATCTTTTTGATATTTAGCTTAATAAAACGCGGCAATTGTACCATAAAACATGGCAAAACAATGTCGTGATTAGTGCGTTTGATATGATTTTTGTAAATTAAATAATCTTAGCTATGCTTA
>JAHDDB010000193.1 GCA_020629575.1 Caedibacter sp.
ACTTTCAATAAGCTGCCAGATCATGACAATTCGACGCGCATTCTATCATTGTCATGAGCGCCTTACAATTGTCAAGTGCTGGATATTTTAATTTGTGGTCAAAAGTTTAAGCTAAATTTATCTTGTGATGCTAGGACTTTAAAGTTGCTTCGATAATCGTCCAAACTACTTTTATCAAATGTATGATATAAAACGCCCGACGTATACGCTGCAATATCTTTTTTAATCTCACCATCAAAATGAATACACAGACTATCGCCACTGTAATCAAAACCTAGTCCGTCACGACCAATGCGATTGCAGCCGATAACATAAGCTTGATTTTCAATCGCGCGAGCTTGCAATAACGTGCGCCAATGCTCTCGGCGTTTAGCAGGCCAGCTTGCGATATTGATCAATAGATCATAGTCATTATTATTGCAGTTAAAGACAGGGAATCTTAAGTCAAAACAAATGCTTAAGAGGATATTAAAGCCTTGATAATGAACAATTTCACGCGATTGACCGGCAGATAATAGTTTGTATTCATCAGATAGCACGAATAAGTGACATTTATCATAATGAGAAACTAAGCCCGCAGGTGTGACAAAAAACAAACGATTGACTGCATTTTGCATATCATTTAATACCACAACGCTGCCGATAATTGCTGCATTTTTGTATTGTGCTTGACGCTTTAGCCAGTTGATAATTTCATCCTCTGGCGTGATGGCTTTATCCATATTTGGGGTGAATCCGACATTAAACATCTCCGGCAGTACAATCAGATCACAAGGCTCAAGCTCAGCAATAATCTTTTCAAAGTGGGTATAGTTTTGATGTTTATCTTCCCACGCGATATCAGACTGAATGACTGCGACTTTTAAACTTGACATAGGCGTTTGACTCCTTCTAATAGGACTTCGTCATATTTGGCAAAGCATAAGCGTACTAGCCCCTGCTGAGGCGTTTCATATAATGATGAAATTGGCACCAGTCCAACGCCATACTCGTGAATTAAACGTTGACAGAAACTAAAGTCGTCCTCATTAGAAATCCCTGTGTAATCAAGTATCTGAAAAGGTGATCCTGCCCATGATAGGGTTTTAAATCGACTACTAGCTAAGCCATTGACTAATTTCTGATGCTGAGATTGATAAAGTTTAGGTAAGTCTTGCCAATATTCAGGATGTGCATTAATGCCATCGGCTAGTGCTAATTGCATCGGGTGTGGCGCGCTGAAGCTTGTGAATTGTTTTATGGCATTTATCATTTGGATAATTGCAAGTGGCGCAATACAAACACCTAGACGCCAACCAGTGAGGTTATAGGTTTTACCAAGGGATTGCACAACGACAAGTTGATCTTTAAGCTCAGGGATTTGCAAAGCACTGGTATAAGAATCTCCTGCGTAAATATGCTCATATACCTCATCACTAAGCAATAAAATATCCCGACCTTTGATCAATTTTGCGATTTCTGCATATTGCGCTTTTGTAATCACACTGCCCATGGGGTTGTGAGGCGAGTTAAGAATGATCAGCTTTGTCTTAGCATTAATCGTTTGCGCTAATCTCTCCAGATCAATATTGCCATCGGCTAATAAGGGAATGCGTCGACTAACGCCTTGGTTGAAGTTAACAATCGATGGGTAGGCATCAAAAGCAGGGTCAAAGTAGATCGCCTCATCACCTTTGCTAATGCATGCGCTAATCAGTGCAAAAATTGCTTCAACGGCACCAGAGCTGATAGATACATTGTCCTCGGGATTAATATCTACGCTGTAACACATCTTTATTTTATGTGCGATCGCTTGTTTTAAACTGGGTGCACCAGGAATCGGTGCATATTGATTAAAGCCATTTTGCACATAATAATTTAAACGCTCAATCAACCAATCAGGTGTTTTGAAATCAGGCGCGCCTTGCGTGAAGTTGATGGCATTATGACTTTTTGCCATCACAGACATTTTGCCAAAAATAGACGGTTCGGTACTGATGTAGGGTTTAAACGACATAACTCAGATGTTCTCTTAAGTGTGGTTAGCTGTGTGAATGCGCTTTTGTTTCATGAATACAAATGGATAGAAGCATCATGATACTCAACGTTCACAATAGGTTGTAAAGTTATGGTAAAACAGTATATACCGTTCACAAACCATTTTACAATATTCCTGTCATCGAATTTCCTGCACTTTTGAATGATTGTATTTTGCCAATAGTCCTAGCTATTACCTGCAATACAATCATTCAAAATCATCAAAAATTTCTTCGACACTGAGCACCGCAAAATGATTTACGAGCGGTATATATGCTTACGGCAAAGCATTTTGCAGAATTTCTTCTTTAGCAATCAAGTATTTTGGATATTTTGGGTATAGAAAAATTGAATCGTTTGAGTATGGCGGAGAGAGGGGGATTCGAACCCCCGATGGAGTTATTAGCCCCATACTCCCTTAGCAGGGGAGCGCCTTCAGCCTCTCGGCCATCTCTCCGCGGTACTGCGACAATTTATCGACTTGACCTTGCTATGTCAAGTGGTTAATGCCGATATTTTGAAATCGAATAGAATCAAATCAAAAAACATAAAAATAGGTTGTTAATTATGCAGTAAAAGTGGTGATTTATTTAATGATCATCTTAGGAGATTTCATTACCACTTCATCGTTTAATTCGATCCCAAGCCCTGGCGTTTCTGATACTTCAAAGAAACCATTCACCGGTTGTGGGTCTTG
The DNA here is from genome assembly GCA_020629575.1 of Caedibacter sp. GTDB lineage: Bacteria > Pseudomonadota > Gammaproteobacteria > Francisellales > Francisellaceae > Caedibacter. Next base: position 2,714 of record JAHDDB010000193.1, read on the forward strand.
TAGGCAAAGCTCGCGATTAAAGTCTTTTAAGGCATAGGTGTGATGTTCATGGATAATAAAGTTAGGGATGGTAGTTTCTAAGTGTAAACTAGCAGCTGTTGCTATAGGGCCCCCACACACATGCGCCTGGATTTTGACATCATACATATCGGCATAATCGCAGATTTTTTTTGTTTCAGTTAGACCGCCACATAAACCAATATCGGGCTGCAAAACATCAACGGTTTGCTTCTCAAGATATTCGCGTACACCATGGCGTAAATACAAGCGCTCACCCGCAGCAATTGGCACATTAAGTTTTTGCTTAAGTGGTTCATGCAGTTTACTATTTAAATAATTAACAGGTTCTTCAAAGTATAAGCAGTTAAATTCTTCTGCAATCTCACCAAGCTGTAGCGCGGATGTAAGGCCAGGTAAGCTATGGCATTCAAAAATAATATCACCATTTTCACCCAATACATCGCGAATCGCCT
>JAHDDB010000029.1 GCA_020629575.1 Caedibacter sp.
GGCTCCTAATATTCCGCCAATTAAAGGGGCAGCTGCACCGCCTGAGGCAATTGCAGCCGCCACACGACCTATAAGCCCAAGTCCATTTAGCCCAATATTAATACCTTCCCATACAGACATATGCCCATCTGGATCATACATCATAATAGGGTTAGCATCGGCGTAGTTGTAACGATTAGTAACATCATAGCTATCTTGCGCCATAAAGCGGTTTAAATTAGGATTATAAAAGCGCGCACCCATATATACTAAACCGCTCTCAAGGTCGCGATAGCCATCACCGTATACTTTAGCATTTTTGGTGATATTAAACCCTAGGTCTTGATGACTATCCGCAAGGTGAAGATGAGGGTTAAGCACTTTACCATACGGATTTAAAAGTAAGGTAGTATTTACTATCTCTCCTGATTTACTGACACTAGTCGTTTTAGGTGTATTATGCCTATTTGTAAATGTGCTTTGTAACGTGCCATTGCTTAAATAACGAAAACCACCAAAATAACTGCTAGTGACAACGCTGTCACTTTCATTGGTTAAATTGCCTTCAGCGTCATATTCAAACGCAATTTGATTGCCGAGTTCATTTTTCTTATAGGCGCGTTGCCCACTGGCATAGTAGCCATATTTATATATATGATTATTTTTTTGTAGCTGTACTAACTGATTTTGGTCGTTGTACTGGTAGACTGTGTCAGCATAAATGAGCTGACAAAATAACAGTCCTAAAGTAAGTAGTATTTTATTCATGTTAAGCCTTTGATTTAGATAACGTTACGTAAAGAAAAATAAACGGATTGATCCCTTAATTTTTATTAACCACACAACCTTGTCAACATTACATATTAGGTTCGACGGTGCAAACATATTGAACTGTTGAGTATTGAGGAATGCCAGCTTTTAATTCACAGAACACCGCAACTGGGGAGTTTTTTGGTGTGATAGGGTGTGCTATAAGGCGGTTGTCTATCACTGCGCCAATTGTTACTTTGGGCGACATAATACTTCCATTAATATCCGCCAAATCACATTCGATGTTTTGAGATTCTTCTGGTAATTGGCGGTATGCTAATGAAAGTGCTCCCCCTGGCGCAATAAAACCTTCAAATTTATCAAAGCCAATCGGAGCTTGTATATAACGTTGGTATTCATCATAGAAATAAGAGTCAGCCTTTTTAATAGTTACAGTTAATTTGTCATCGCTTAGATTTGCAGACAAGTGCTGTTGCTGTGCTTTATTGGGATGAATCTTTGTTGGTCCAACAGCTGGATCATCATAGGTAAAAGAATAGCTATCTTGAGCGTCTTTAGATTTGACTGATAAAACAAACCCAACACCCTTTAAAAAGCCTCGATTGCCCATCGTGATCGAAAAAGACTTACCTTTTTGTAAAGTTTGATCTTTATTTAAAGTATGTTCAAACTTGCTAAAGCTATTACGATCTTGTTTTAACTCATCAAGGGTTAAGTCTTCACCGGTAGCATTGATAACAGTAACCCGTCGATCTCTACTAGAATTTAAGACAGACAGCTGATTGTTGGTTGTACTTGAAACAGTAAAAGCATTAAATTGTTCCACATAATCGTCGTCGCTTATTTTGTTACCATCTGGGTTATAGTTTTTGAAGCTAATTAACAGCATTTTCTCGTTAGCATATCGATCCCAATAAGTGTCACTAGTTTGGATAAAGTATGGGGAATAGCTTGCAGGTGCATTAAATACTTCCTGCCCGCTATCTGTCACATCATCAAAGCTATTATCAATACAGTTGCTTTGATGCCCCACTCCACAGTGCTTAATCATATCATGATCAAAAGTGCTAGGTATGTTAATTAGTTTTATATAGCTGTAGTTAGCATTTTGGTTGTGCAGTGCTATCCTGATTTTTCCAAAATCACTCATTCTGCAATTTGCTAAATTGTAATTTGCGGTATTGTTAATAACCTCAATGCTTGCTGCTTTCTCTGGATAATCAGCATAAGCTGAGCAAGATACTCCAAGAAGTAATAAAACTGTACTTTTTGACCAACGCATAAATATAACGCCCAACGCATAAATATAACCCCATATTAAATAATTTTATAACTAATAAATCTGGCAATACATCAGCTAAAACGACATATAGACACTAAATACCAGAGTGCTTATAAATAGTAGCTTAGTAGCTATCCAATAAATACTTTATGACTGTCCTATCTCTGTATGACCAGTTTCAGAAAATTATATTAGCAGGTGAAAAACAATCAGTTCTTAATGAAATCTGTTGTTTTTATGATTTATATCTTGTCTAGAAAATATTACCGAAATAGCGAGCGCTATACGTTTGAGAAAAGTTGCTAGAAAATAAATTGGCGACGAAAGTCAATTATATTACTTGTATTCAATGACTTAAGCTGACGTGTTTGTTTTAACCTTTAGGGGTTAAAATATATTTCTCTTTAAGCTCTTGTTTTAATATTTTACCTACTGGATTCTTAGGTAACTCATCCAAGAACATAATGTCTTTTGGTGTTTTGTAATGGGCAAGACGCGTATAGCAGAACTCGGTAATCTCTTTGGCAGTAATAGATTGGTTATCCTCAAGCACCACAAAGGCAAACGGTTTCTCACCACTTGAGTGTGATGGTGCGCCGACAACGGCAACATCTTTGACTGCAGAGATTTGCAAAATGGTATTTTCAATTTCTTTTGGAAAGACGTTAAACCCTGAGACGATGAGCATGTTTTTCGAGCGCCCTGAAATTGTTAAGCGTCCCATATCATCCAAGAATCCAATGTCTCCTGTTTTAAGCCAGCCATCACCGGTGAAGTGCTCTTTGGTCACTTTGTCTAAATGCCAAAAGCCTGGAGATTGTTGCGGACCCTTGACCCAGATCTCACCATTCTCATTGGCAGGTAAATCATTGCCGTCATCGTCACGAATGGATATATCTGTACTAGGTAGAGGATAACCTACGGTGCCATTAAATACATCATCATCAAAACGATTAATGGTAACGGCAGGTGACATCTCAGATAGGCCATATGCCTCGTGAATGGTCACGCCTGTTACTGCTTTCCAATCATCCGCAATGCGTTTAACTGTCGACATGCCGCCACTTAATGTATATTTGAAATGTGGGAATGTCGATTGGCGGAATGTGTCATTGTGTAAAAGGGCAGCATATAAAGTGTTAATACTATTAAAGATAGTAAATGGCGTTTTTTGCATAGTCTTGACCAGAGACTTAATGTCACGTGGATTAGGAATAAGTACATGCTTAGAGCCAGCAAGGTAGAAGGTGAAAAAATTAGCCGTTAATGCAAAGATATGATATAGCGGTAATGCGCCAATAAGGATTTGTTTATCTAGCTCAACTTGTTTACCAATCCAAAGCCACACTTGTTGAATGTTAGCAACAATATTGCGATGTAATAATATGGTGCCCTTCGGCTTGCCAGTGGTGCCACTTGAGTATTGTAAGCATGCCATGTCATCACAAGAGATGGTGACACTCTGTTCATCAAATGCAAGGTGATAATTAAGTGCTGTACTTAGCTTGTGGAATTGTGAACGATCATGTTTGCTTTTCATGCCTTTTAAATGGGTTGCGACAAAATGAATAATTTGTTTTTTAGGAAAGTCATAAAGATCAACAAGATCCGTTGTGATCATGTGTTTAACATGTGGCAAATCTTTTTTTGCTTCTTGCACTAAATGAGCAAATGTGCTTAGTACAAAAATACCGGTGGCACCCGAGTCCTCCATGATTTCTTTGATCTCATGCGCGGTATATAGTGGATTGATGTTAACGAAGCTTGCGCCTATTTTGAGAATGCTGATAAGCACAATTGGGAATTGCAGTAAGTTTGGTAGCATAATTGCGATCTTATCACCTTGCTTAAAGCCCAACTCATAATGCAGGAATGCAGCAACTTTGTTACTGTAATGATCGACTTGTTCGTAGGTCATATCATGATCATGACAAGAAAGTGCCACGTTTTTGGGGAACTTCAATGCGGCTTGTTTTAGCATTGATGTTAATGTTTCCGTTGAAGTTGGAATTTCGCTAGGTACGCCATTTGGGTAGTGTTTAATCCATGGTTTTTCTGACATAGTGTCTTCTCTCCGTTTTTTCATAAAATCAAAAAAGCAAAAATAACAAAGCTAAAAAAGTAAATATACCAAAAATAAGCTTAGCCACATTCTAGACGTCTACCTTACGTTTTGTAAATAAATTCACTGCGAATTGCTTTAATTATGTTGCTTTGCAATATTTTTTGCATGATTTAGGGAATATTTTGGTTGGTGTTGCTTAATTTTTTACAAAATCACTGTTATATTGCTAAAGAAATGAAAGGGATCAATAAGTTTAGGGATAACTTTGTAGCATCATGAAAAACGTCACCGTTAGGACTGTTTGCGGCAAAGGTTAGCTAACATTGATCTTTAGAATACTGGATTAAGTAAGTTAAGAGTAAGGAAATGCGGATGATCAAGAAAATCTATAAATCAAGTAAAAAGTCCATGCCACCTATTTCGGTAACTGAGCAAGTAGCATTAGATGCGGGAGATTGTTGGTATGAAAAGCAAGTCTTCCAAGGTTTACCAGACTTTGATGAGTTGCATCGTTTGCAGAAGTTTCAATTAAATGATGAAGAGCTAGAGTTTTTAGATAATGAGACTAATACGCTTTGCTCAATGATTGATGACTGGCAAGTGACACATGTTGATCGTGATCTACCGGTTGCTGTATGGGATTTTATTCGTGAAAAAGGTTTTTTTGGATTGGTCATTCGCAAGGAATATGGTGGTAAAGGATTTTCGGCTGCCGCGCATTCTGAGATTGTGATGAAGATTGCAACCAAAAGTGTTTCAGCTGCAGTGACGGTGATGGTGCCTAACTCATTAGGTCCTGGTGAGTTATTACACCACTATGGCACGGATGAGCAAAAAGATATGTTCTTGCCAAAATTAGCAGCAGGTATTGATATACCATGTTTTGCATTAACTGGTCCCACGGCAGGCTCGGATGCCACTTCTTTACCGGATAAGGGCATTGTTTGCAAAGGTGAGTATAATGGGCGTGAAGTTTTGGGTATACGCTTAGAGAATATCAATAAGCGTTATATTACCTTAGCACCGATTGCTACCTTAGTTGGCTTGGCATTTCAGTTACATGACCCTGATCAATTATTAGGAGACGCAGGTAAAGAGGGCATTACTTGTGCGTTATTGCCGCATGATCACCCAGGGCTTGAAATTGGTAATCGTGCTTATCCGTTATCACAAGCCTTTATGAATGGTACCATTCGTGGCAAAGATTTGTTTATCCCAATAGATTGGATTATTGGTGGGCAAAAAATGGCAGGAGAAGGCTGGCGTATGCTGGTTGAGTGCTTATCAATTGGACGTGCGATATCATTACCTGCATGTGGCACGGCTAATACGTTATTATCAAGTGTTGCAACATCTGCATACAGTATGGTCAGAGAGCAGTTTAAATCACCAATTGGTTACTTTGAAGGTGTTGAAGAGAAAATTGCGCAAATGGGCGGTCTTGCCTATCTTGCCAATGCCACAAGGCAGTTTACCGTCGCAGCAGTTGATGCGGGTATTAAGCCCTCAGTAGCATCGGCTATTTCTAAATACCATTTAACTGAAATGGGTAGAGATGTGCTTAATAATGCAATGGACATTCATGCCGGACGTGCCGTCATTATGGGCCCCAACAATTATTTAGCGCGCGGTTATCAAGCGACACCTGTTGGCATTACCGTTGAGGGCGCTAATATCATGACGCGTAATTTGATGATCTTTGGACAGGGGGCAATGCGTTGTCATCCATATGTGCGTGATGAGTCTGAAAGCTTAATGAATAAAGATGAGAAAGAAGGCTTTGAGCAATTCTCAAAACTGATGAAAAAGCACATCAGTTATATGGTTAAAAATACAGCGCGCACCTTCTGGTATGGCGTTACCTGTGGTGCAACAGCAAAAGGGTATTCATCTAAGTTCAATAAATATTACAAGCGCATTACCCGTTTGAGTACAGTATATGCCTGTGTCAATGATATCGCACTGGTGAGTTTAGGTGGTGCACTTAAGCGTAAAGAGCGTTTATCGGCACGTTTGGGTGATGTGATGAGTTACTTATATATGGCGTGTGCGGTATTGAAATATTATAAAGATAATGGCGAGGTCGCTGCTGATGATGTGTTTGTTAGCTGGAGCTTGCAGCATTGTCTATATGAAGCGCAAAATGCGTTATATGAAATTTTTGCCAACTTTCCAAATAAGGCGCTGGCAGGTACATTGCGTTTTATGGCGTTTCCTTATGGTAAGCCATTTAAAAAGCCAGATGACCGTTTGGATCATAAGTTAGCGCAAGCGTTATTGAAAGATGAGAAAACACGTCAGCGCATGAAATCGATGTGTTATGTACCTGAGGATGACAAGGATCCAGTGGGGCGCGTTGAGATTGCTTATCAAGCAGTACTTGCCGCAATTCCTGTGCAAAAGAAAATCAAAGAGGCGATTAAAGCCGGCACAATACCAAAAGCTAGTTGGGCAAATTCGATTGATAAGGCGCGTCAGCATAATGTCATTAGTGATGATGAGGTGACTTTGCTTAAAGATGTGATGAAGCGTGTTAATGATGTGATTCAAACGGATGAGTTTTCACCTTATGCCTTGGGGCCTAAAAATGCGCACCCAGAGTGGCGTGAAGCCTATGAGGCAATGCATAAGATGTCTGAAAAAGGTGAAAAAATAAAGACAACAGCTGAGAGCATATAAATGGAGTAACGCATTTTAGAGAAACTGTGATTTCATAAACACCCCGTCAGCCTGTGTCTGCACCCCTTTTTGCAAGAGAGGTGACGAGCTTGCGAGGCGGGATGTTGAAATAGAGAAAGTGCGTAATTCCAATGAGTAAGAAATAAGAAAGTCAAAATAAGGAGACCTTTTAGATGAGTGAACTGGAGCAACTAAGTAAGTTAGAGCAGAAGTTTAACGAAATGGTGCAAGCGGTACGCGATGCGACCATTGATTTTAAGCCTGATAATAACCAAAAACTAAAGTTATATGCTTTTTATAAGCAAGCAACGGTTGGTGATGTTGAAGGTAAATGCCCATCGGTTTTAAAAATGGTCGAACGTGCTAAATGGATGGCATGGGACTCTATTAAAGGTCAATCAAAAGATCAGGCAATGCGTGGTTATTTGGCAGTTTTTGGACATGAGTTTGTTGAATCTGAAGCACCTAAGTTGTCAGCTGATATTCAAGCGGCGGTTAAGCCTGAACCCTCTAAACGCCAACATGTAGGCATTGAGAAAGTTGCAGTCCTTGGCGCTGGTGTGATGGGTGCGCAAATTGCCGCACACTTTGCTAATGCGCGCATCCCTGTAGTACTTTTTGACTTAAAGGCTAAAGAAGGTGCGCCAAATGCGTTAATTGATGGCGCGTTAAAAAAGCTTACTAAACTCAATCCGAAACCTTTTGGTTCAGCACAAGCGATCAATTATATTACTGCAGCGAATTATGAAGATAATCTTGAGCTATTAAAAGACTGTGATTTGATTATTGAGGCGATTGCTGAGCGTATGGATTGGAAAAAAGACCTGTATCACAACATCGCACCACACGTGGCAAAACACGCGATTATCGCATCTAATACCTCAGGTTTAAGCATTGAGTCATTAACTGAAAGTTTGCCAACGCATTTACATGCACATTTCTGTGGCGTACATTTCTTTAATCCACCACGTTATATGCCTTTGGTTGAACTTATCGCACATGGTGGGACTAAGCCAGAGGTGTTGGATCAGTTGGAAACCTTTTTGGTGCAAAAATTGGGTAAAAGCATTATTCGCGCCAAAGATACACCAAACTTTATTGCCAATCGCTTGGGTGTTTTCTCAATGTTGGCAACATGCTATTACACCGAGAAGTTTAATATTCCATTGGAAGTTGTCGATGGCTTAACAGGTAAGAAGCTTGGACGCGCTAAGAGTGCAACCTATCGCACGGCAGATGTGGTTGGCTTGGATACTTTCGCCCATGTTGTTGATACGATGAAAAACTCGCTCACAGATGGCTGGGAGAAAGTCTATCAATTACCCAATTGGATCCACGCATTGATCGAACAGGGTGCCTTTGGACAAAAGACAAAAAAAGGTCTTTATGTTAAAGAAAAAGATGGACTTAAAGTGCTTGATCTGCAAAGCCAAACATATCGATTATCTGATCAGAAACCTGATAAAGCAGTCACTGAAATCCTAAGTGAAAAAGACTGGTCAGTGAAGTTGGAAAAATTAAAAAACATGGATCATCCGCAAGCACAATTTTTATGGTCGTGCTTTAGAGATAGCTTCCACTATGCAGCATGTTTAGTTGGTGATATTTCTAATTATCCAAAAGATATGGATTTAGCGATTCGTTGGGGCTTTGGCTGGAAAGAAGGCATTTTTGAAACATGGCAACAAGCTGGTTGGCAGCAAGTAGCAAGCTGGATTGATGAAGATATCAAAGCCGGAAAAACGCTTTCAAGTAAGGCGCTTCCTCAATGGGTATATGCGCTTAAAGAAGGTGTTTATGGTGATAATAAATCTTTCAGTTTCACTGATAATGCACTGGTTACTCGTCAAGAATTACCTGTGTACAAACGCCAACTACACAAAGATTATGTGTTAGGTGAGCATAGCACAATGCCAAGTGTAACCTTGTATGAAAATGAAGGTGTGTGCTTATGGAGTGTTGATGATGAAATCGGTATTTTAAGCTTTAAGAGCAAGATGTGTTCCATTGGTGATGCGGTATTAGCAGGTATCTCTGAGGCGATTAAGATCGCTGAAAGCAAACTTAAAGGGATGGTTATCTGGCAGGAGCAGGATATTTTCTCTGCAGGCGCGAATCTTGAAGAGTTTGGTTTTAAATTCATGATGCATGGTAAAGAAGCTGTTTATGATGTCATTCAAAAAGGACATCAAGTGATCACGCAAGAGCTTCGTTATAGCAAAATCCCTGTGGTTGCAGCAGTTAAAGGCTTTGCCTTTGGTGGAGGTTGTGAAACATTGATGCATTGTGATGCGGTGGTTGCCGCACACGAGAGTTATATCGGTCTTGTTGAAGCGGGTGTTGGTATTATCCCTGGTTGGGGTGGTTCAAAAGAGATGGCAAAACGCGCCTCGACTGCCCAAGACCCATGGAAAGACTTTGAAAAGCGCTATAAGAACTTAGCAATGGCGCAAGTGGCAACAAGCGCGTATGAAGCCATTGAGATGGGCTTTTTGCGTGAGAGTGATACCGTGGTGATGAATAGTAAAGAAATCCTAAGTGTTGCAATCGAAAAAGCACGATTCTTAGCATACTCTAGTTATCAACCACCATTAAAGCAAAAAATCAAAGTCTTTGGTGAGGCTGGTATTGCGACCGTTAAAGGACTTTTGGTTAATATGCGTGATGGCAATCAAATCTCAGCACATGACTACAAAATCGCGACAAATTTAGCGGATGCCATGTGTGGCGGCGAGATTGAGAAAGATACCTATGTTTCAGAAGATTGGCTACTAAAGCGCGAACTTGAGAACTTTGTTGAATTGGCGCTTTCTGAGAAAAGTGCGGCAAGAATGCAGCATATGTTAGAAACGGGTAAACCATTGAGAAATTAATAAGGAGTTTATAGAAAATGACTGAACAAGCGGTATATATTGTTGCAGCGAAAAGATCAGCTGTTACTAAGGGCAAGCGTGGTGGTTTTGCCAAGAAGCGTCCGGATGATTTATTAGCGGATATTTTAAAAGAAACCGTTAAAGAATCAGGTGTAAACCCTGAGGACATCGGTGATATCGTCATAGGCTGCGCCATGCCTGAAGGTGAGCAAGGCATGAATGTCGCGCGTATCTCAACACTTTTGGCAGGGTTGCCTGATTCGGTACCTGCTTTTACCATTAATCGCTATTGCAGCTCAGGGTTGCAATCGATTGCTATTGCCGCCAATGAAATTGCTAAAGGTAATATGGATGTGGCAGTTGCTGGTGGGATTGAGTCAATGAGTATGATTCCATTTGGTGGGCATAACATCTCATTTAGTAGTGAGATTTTTACTAAAGATGAAAATGTCGCGATTGCTTATGGCATGGGAATTACTGCGGAGAACGTTGCCAAAGATTGGAATATCACACGCCAAATGCAGGATGAATTTTCATTAAAGAGTCATCAAAAAGCAACGCATGCGATCGAACATGGCTATTTCAATGATGAAATCATCCCCGTTAAGGTACATCATCGTAAGCCGGACGAGGCGAAGGCTAAGATTGTTGACAATGAAAAAACGATTACAATCGATGAAGGTGCGCGTAAAGATACATCGATTGAGGTGCTAGCTAAACTTAAACCTGTGTTTGCAACGGGTGGTTCAGTTACTGCGGGTAATAGCTCACAAGTGTCTGATGGTGCAGGTGCTGTAGTATTAGTCAGTGAGTCTTATTTGAAAAAACATAATCTGACACCTCTTGGGAAATTCTTAGGATTTGCAGTTGCCGGTGTGCCAGCGCGCATTATGGGGATTGGTCCGATTAAGGCGATTCCAAAAGTGCTTGAGCAAACCAATTTAAAACTAGAAGATATCGATTGGTTTGAGTTAAACGAGGCGTTTGCCGCACAATCCTTAGCGGTGATTAATGAATTAAAGCTTGATGAGACTAAAGTAAACCCTTGTGGAGGTGCAATTGCTTTAGGGCACCCGTTAGGTGCGACAGGGACAGTGTTGACAGTTAAAGCATTGCATGGTTTAAGAAGAACCGGTAAAAAATACGGTATGGTCACCATGTGTATTGGCACAGGTATGGGGGCAGCGGGCATTATTGAGGCGTGTTAAGAAAAGGGAAACACTTTTATATGTCCTAGATTATTTGGAGTGGCCTGAAGGCATCCTTTTAAATTCGGTCACACCTTGCTTTATATATTCATTAGCTTTTTTCCTTCAAAATTTCATGGAATCTATGGCAGTTATATACCACTCACAAACCATTTTACAGTATTACTGGCATTGGATTTTCTGCACTTTTGAGCAATTCTATTTTGCCAATAGTCCTAGCTATTGCCTGCAATACAATTGCTCAAAAGACTCAAAAACTTCTTCGCCATTGAACACCGCAAAATGATTTACGAGCGGTATAAAAATAAAAATCGTCAATTGCCTTTCACAAAAAATTCTTTAGAATAAGGTAACCTCGGACAACGTGAAATTTCAATGATTAATCATCGCGAGCAATTCAAGCATATTCAAAAAGTTTTACTATTAGGTTCTGGCGGAATCCGCATCTCACAAGCAGGTGAATTTGATTATTCCGGATCGCAAGCTATTAAAGCGTTAAAAGAAGAAGGCATCAAAGTTATCTTGGTTAATCCCAATATTGCCACCATTCAAACCGATCCTGGTATGGCGGATGAAGTCTATTTTGAGCCATTAGATTTGGCGCATGTGACTAAAATTATTGAGAAAGAAAAACCCGATGCAATCATGCTAAGCTTCGGCGGGCAAACGGCATTAAACTTAGGCCTTAAACTTGAAGAAAAGGGTATTTTAGCACTGCATAATGTCAAAGTGCTAGGCAGCTCAGTACAAACGATCAAAGAAGCTGAAGATCGCGGGCTTTTCAAAGATAAGTTAGATGAGATTAATGTTAAAACCGCGAAGAGTTTTGTTGCAACAACGTTAGAAGAATCTTTAGCCGCAGCAAAGGAAATAGGCTTTCCATTGATGATGCGTTCAGGCTTTTCATTGGGAGGATTAGGTTCAGGGATCGTTACAACGGAAAGCGAACTTAAGCATCGCGTCACCGAAGTATTAAATGCTACCTCACAAGTATTGATTGAAGAGTGTCTACTAGGATGGAATGAGTTTGAATATGAAATTGTGCGCGATATGGCAGGCAATGTACTGACCGTATGCAATATGGAAAACTTTGATCCTATGGGGATCCATACCGGTGAAAGTATCGTTGTTTCACCATCGCAATCCCTTAACAATGAAGAGTATCATCGCTTACGTAAGATCGCGATTGATGTGGCTAATCACTTTGAGATTATCGGTGAGTGTAATATTCAATATGCATTTAATCTCGAGACGTCAGATTATCGCGTAATTGAGATTAACCCACGTTTGTCACGTTCCTCAGCTTTGGCGTCAAAAGCGACAGGCTACCCACTAGCCTTTATCGCGGCGAAATTGATTTTAGGTTATAACCTGCATGAATTACAAAATGCGGTAACTAAGAAAACCTGTGCGTATTTTGAGCCAGCACTTGATTATATCGTTGTTAAGATTCCACGTTGGGATACGCATAAGCTTAAAAAAGCTGAGCGCTTTATCGGGACTGAGATGAAGTCAGTAGGCGAGGTGATGGCAATTGGTCGATCCTTCCCCGAAGGCTTACAAAAGGCTGTAGGCATGCTTAACATTGGTGCGGCAGATTTATCGGATTATCCTTTTGAGATTCCTGATCTTGAGCTTGAAATTGAACGCGCCACTGATCGTAGGATCTTTGCGCTGCATCGTTTTTTTGTGCAAGGTGGTGATATTGAGAAAGCCTACCAGCTATCAAAGATTGATAAGTGGTTCTTAAACCATATGCATACGATTGCTGAGATGGAAAACCGCTTAAAGAATTTAAACAATCCGTTAACCAAAGAATTGTTAAAAGAAGCCAAGAAACTTGGATTTTCTGATAAATCAATCGCGCGTTTCCGTGAGATGGATGTACAGGCTTTACGTGCTTGGCGTATCTCACAAGGTATTGTGCCTTATGTTAAACAAATTGATACTTTAGCAGGCGAGTTTGAGGCAGAAACGAATTACTTATACATGACATATCACGGGATTGAGCATGATGTTAAACCGTCTGAGATTGAGGCAAGCTTAATTATTGGCTCGGGTCCTTATAGTATCGGTTCATCGGTTGAGTTTGACTGGTGTGGTGTGACGACTGCTCATACTTTAAAGAAACTCGGTGAGTCGCCAATTATTATTAATTCAAACCCTGAAACGGTCTCCACTGATTATGATGAGTCTGATCGTTTGTACTTTGAGCAATTAACCTTTGAACGTGTACAAGATATTGCTGATTTTGAAAATCTAAAAGGCATCGTTGTCTCTGTAGGTGGGCAAATTGCTAATAACTTGGTCGTACCATTGGCAAGAGCAGGTTATCCAATCTTGGGCACTTCACCGCAGAATATTAACAAAGCAGAGAATCGTGCGATTTTCTCAACGATGTTGAATGATTTGGGTATTGACCAACCAGAATGGCAATCAGTGACAACGCTGGAGAAAGCCAAAGAGTTCTCAGATAAAGTCGGTTATCCCATTTTGGTGCGCCCATCGTATGTATTATCAGGGGCGGCGATGAATGTAATCTACTCAGAAGATGCGCTTGAGCAATACTTGGCAGAGGCAACCTCTGTATCACCTGAGCATCCTGTGGTTATTTCAGATTTTATCAATAATGCCAAAGAGCTTGAAATGGATGGTGTGGCTGAGAATGGTGAAATTGTCATTTATGCGATTTCTGAGCACGTTGAGAACGCAGGTGTTCACTCGGGTGATGCCACGATTGTATTACCACCACAAAATCTCTATTTAGAGACGATTCGTCGCGCTAAACGTATTACCAAGAAGATTGTCAAAGCATTAAATATCTCAGGACCTTTTAATATTCAATTTATTGCTAAAGAGAATAACCTTAAAGTTATTGAGTGTAATCTGCGCGCTTCAAGATCTTTCCCGTTTGTCTCGAAAGTCACAGGACATAACTTTATTGAAATCGCAACAGAAGTAATTATCGGTCAATATAAGAAAAAGCGTTATAACACGCTGGATCTTGACTATGTTGGCGTTAAAACATCGCAGTTTTCGTATAACCGCTTAAAGGGCGCGAATCCTGTTGCGCACGTTGAGATGTCATCTACCGGTGAAGTGGGCTGCATTGGTTATGATTTATTAGATGCATTTTATAAGTCATGGCAAGCGACAGAAATGTTTGTTAAACGCAAGAAAATACTTTTATCCATCGGTGGTGATAAGAAGGTTAAGCTCATGCCTGAGATCAAACGATTACATGAGCAAGGTTGGGAAATTTATACCACAACTGGTACACATCAATATTTAAGTGATTTGGGTATTGAAACGAAATTGACGCATAAAATCAGTGAATCAGAAGCGCCTAATGTTGAAACGGTGATTGCTGATCATTGTGTTGATTTGATTATCAATATTCCACGCCGCCAGCAACATGTCAGTGATGATAATGTATCTGATGGCTTTAAGATTCGCCGTCTTGCAGTTGATCACCATATCCCACTGATTACTAATTTGCAGATTGCTGAATTGACGTTACGTTCATTGGCTGAGTTGCATGATGCGCCAATTCACGTGAAATCGTGGCGAGAGTTTATGGAGACTCGTGCTTGATTACATTACAAAATATCTCATTACAGCGCGGCTTAAAGACATTATTTGATGATGTGAGCTTCGCAATTTATGATAAGCAAAAAATCGGTCTTGTTGGTGCTAATGGCGCGGGCAAGACCTCATTATTTATGCTCTTAGCTCAAGGCTTGCAGGCGGATCAAGGTGAACTTGAGATTGCTAAGGGCACGCGTATTGTGACGGTTAAACAAGAAGTTGATGATTTAGAGACTTCGGTTGTGCGCTATGTTATGCAAGGCAATGCCGAGTTACATCGATTAACGGTGGCAATGGAGCAAGCGCTCGCTGATGAGGCTTATGAAGAGCATGCGCGATTGCATGCTGATTTTGAAGCATTAGGTGGTTATCAACTGGAGTCACAAGCCGCGCAATTGTTAGATGGCTTAGGCTTTGAACCAAAGCAGTTGCATGAACCAGTGAAATCGCTCTCAGGTGGTTGGCGTATTCGCTTGAATTTAGCGCAAGCTTTATTACAACAAGCTGAAATATTGCTGCTAGATGAGCCAACAAACCATTTGGATTTAGATGCGGTAATGTGGCTTGAGCGTTATTTACAAAATTACCAAGGTGCGATTGTCCTTATCTCACACGATCGAATATTTCTCGATAATGTCGTTGAGCGAGTGTTGTATATTGAAAATAAAGGCATTGATAGTTACACAGGTAACTATTCATCTTTTGAAAAGCAATATCATGAAAAACGCTTGTTGCAACAAAAAGCACATGTTAAACAACAGCAGAAAATTGCCCATTTGGAAAGTTTTGTTAATCGCTTTAAAGCCAAAGCATCCAAAGCAAAACAAGCACAATCGCGCGTTAAAATGCTTGAGAAAATGCAGCGTATTGAAGCGGTACATGATAAGCAAAACTTTAGTTTTAACTTTGCTGAGAACACTAAGATGCCAACAGGCAGTTTATTGACACTTGATAATGGTGTGTTGGGATATGGCGATAAAGTTATTTTAAACGATCTTAATACCATGATTTTGCCAGAAATGCGTATTGGCCTTTTGGGTAAAAATGGCGCTGGGAAATCAACCTTTGTTAAAGGCTTAGTTGGCGATTTAGCATTATTACAAGGGCAGAGCAAAAAACACCCAGATCTCAAGATCGGCTATTTCGCACAGCATTCGTTAGATGCGCTTGATTTTACAGCCTCTGCCTTAACACACATGAAGCGTTTGGATGCGAAAATTACCGATGAGCAGGCACGCAAATTTTTAGGTCGATTTAACTTTAGTAATGAAATGGCGTTATCGGCAGTTGATGGTTTCTCAGGCGGTGAGAAGGCGCGCTTGGCACTTGCATTAATCGTTTATCAAAAGCCTAACTTTTTACTTCTAGATGAGCCGACAAACCATTTAGATATTGAAGTGCGTGAAGCCTTGGCATTCGCATTACAATCTTTTGATGGCGCTTTGGTGTTGATATCGCATGATCGTTATTTGCTAGAAAGCACGGTTGATGAATATTGGTTAGTTGATCAAGCTCAGGTGTCTACTTTTGATGGTGATTTAACGGATTATTATCAATATGTGCTTGAGCAAAAGAAAAAAGATAAGCAAAAAGTGGCTTCTAATGCTGTAGATAATAAAGACCCAAAAATAGCAGGGATATCAGAGAGGCAAGAAAAAAAAGAGACGCAAGAAGCGCAAGAAACGCCAAAAAATAAGAAAGAATCACGCCAACTACGCGCGCAATTACAAGCAAAACTAAAGCCACTTATCGACAAAATTAAAAAAATTGAAAAAGAAATGGCTAAGCTACAAGCGCAAAAAGAAGCGTTGGATCTCAAGCTTCAGGATGAAGCGACTTATCAGGATAAGGCGCAACTCAATGAGCTACTCAAAGCACATCAGCAAATACAAGTCGAGCTTGAGGAAAAAGAGCTTGTTTGGCTTGAGTTAAATGAGCAATTAGAGCTTTCAAGTTAGATAATGGTAGGCCTTAGAGAGACCTGGACAATTAACTAAATTCGTAACTATTCAGTGGGTTTGATTTTGATAATCGCTCTATCTGTTATTGGTTATCAAATTTGCTAAAATCTTCACAAGCTGCTTTGTAAGCCAGCATTAAGAAATGATTTATGATGGGTATATGTCATCAAGCGCAACTATGTTATGATGCCGATGCGTTTAATTTGACGGATAACTAGATGTATCGACCGTTGCCATTGTTTATTGGTTTGCGTTATTTGCGCGCGAAAAAGAAAAATCAGTTTATTTCGATTATTTCAGCGATTTCATTTATTGGAATTGCGTTAGGTGTTGCTGTGTTGATCACAGTAATGTCAGTGATGAATGGCTTTGATGAACAAATCAAAGATCGTATTTTGATGATGGTGCCGCCAGTTAAGGTTTACCAAGCAGGTGGTAAGCTATATAACTGGGAGAGTTTAGCGCAAACACTGGAGCAAAAAGATAAGCGTATTTCAGGTGCGGCTCCAATTATCGAAGGGCAAGGGATGTTATCCGCTAATGCCACTAATGCTTTTGCTGCGATTCAAGGAATTGACCCAAAATATGAAGGATCAGTAGTACCAATTGCTGAGCATATGCAGCAAGGGTGTTTATCATCATTGCAATCGGGTAAGTTTAATATCATTCTGGGTAAGTATTTAGCAGACTCATTGGGCGTCAAAGTTGGGGATAAAATTACCCTTATTGTGCCACAAGCAAATCTAACACCAGTCGGCATGATTCCACGCTTAAAGCAGTTTAAAGTCTCAGGCATTTTTAGTGTCAGTTATCAATATGATAGTTATTATGCGTTGGTTAATATCAATGATGCCGCTAAATTATTCCAAATGGGCAACTCAGTTAGCGCTTTGCAGCTTGGGGTCAAAGATATTTATCAAGCACCGTTCTTAAAGGAGACGTTAAACACGAAAATATTGCCAGATTTTTATATGGCGCGCGATTGGACGGATGAGAATAAGAGCTTCTTTCAAGCATTGCAAATGGAAAAAACGATGATGTTCTTTATTTTGATGCTGATTATTGCCGTGGCAATTTTTAATTTATTATCGTCGCTTGTGATGGTTGTTACTGATAAACGTTCAGATATTGCTATTATGCGCACCTTAGGCATGTCATCACGGCAAATTATTATGACCTTTATTATTCAAGGATTAGCAATTGGTGTGATTGGTACGATTATTGGTATTCTTTTAGGTGTCGTATTATCGCTTAATGCGACAGAAATTGTTAATTGGATTCAGGTAGTATTCCATGTGCAGTTCTTAAGTCCAAGTGTATATCAAATTGATTTTATTCCATCAAAGCTCGTTATGGGCGACTTAGTGCATGTAGCCATTGCATCACTTATTTTAAGTTTCTTAGCGACACTTTATCCAGCGTGGAGTGCTTCAAGAGTTCAACCCGCGGAGGCGTTGCGTTATGAGTGATTTACAACTTGATCAGTATGCTATCTTTTGTGAGGGTGTTGATAAAGTTTATAAAGAAGGTAAGCTTGAAACCGGTGTCTTGCATGGCATTGATTTGCGTGTTGAGTATGGACAAAAGGTTGCAATTTTAGGGCAATCTGGCTCTGGCAAAACCACGCTTTTGAATATGCTCGCGGGTCTTGATTCGCCAAGCAAGGGTCAAGTTTATCTTGCGGGAAAACGCATGGATGCACTATCACCCAATAAACGTGCCTTGCTAAGAAACAGGCATTTAGGTTTCATTTATCAATTTCATCATTTATTGCCTGAGTTTAGTGCGCAAGATAATGTGATGTTGCCATTGATGATGCGTAAAGATATTGCTAAAACGAGAGCACAAAGAGATGCTGTGCAAATGCTTGAAGCGGTGGGACTCGCGCATCGCATTAAACACAAGCCTAGTACATTATCAGGTGGTGAGCGTCAACGTGTTGCTATCGCGCGTGCTTTAGTGACTAAGCCGAGTTGTATTTTGGCTGATGAACCAACTGGTAATCTTGATGCAGAGAACTCTGAGAAAGTATTGCAATTAATGCATCAATTGAGTAATGAGTTTAAAACTGCATTTGTTGTTGTAACACATGATGAGCGCTTCGCTCGCGAAATGGATAAGGTATATCGACTTACGGATGGGCGTATAGAGTAGTTGGTTTAAATATTAATACTTTACCTTCAAAGTCTTTCCCATACTTCAAAATCAAAATCACATTCATTGTTCTGATCTTTATGATAACTGCGTTGTCCAATGCGCTTAAATTCTTTTTCTTGCCACTGTGGGAAAAAAGCATCAGCCTCTTTTAATGCATGGACTTTGGTAATGTATAATCGATCGACAAAGGGTAAGAACACACTATAGATCTCAGCGCCGCCGATGATAAATATCTCATAATGTGGTTTGTCTTTCGCTAGATTAAGAATATGCTCAATATCATGAACGATCGCACACTTGTCTTGTGTGTAATCTTTTTGGCGTGTAAGGATGATATTTTTTCGATTAGGTAGCGCGC
Source organism: Caedibacter sp. (assembly GCA_020629575.1). Classification (GTDB taxonomy): domain Bacteria; phylum Pseudomonadota; class Gammaproteobacteria; order Francisellales; family Francisellaceae; genus Caedibacter. The sequence goes on from JAHDDB010000029.1 coordinate 18,922, forward strand.
GTCCAATCGAGTCAAAGGTCTTGCGACCCATGACGATATAATTGTTTTCAGTTAGCTTTTTAAAGTTTTTCAAATCATCAGACAGTTTCCAAGGTAAGCTGTTTTTAATGCCAATGCCTTGTTTTTGATCATATGCAACGATAATTGATAACATAATGGATTTCTCTTTTTAGTCATTAAAATCAATGGAAGGCATTGTAGCGCAAAATTCAGCAAGATTGGGCATGAAATTGTATTTAATGCAAACAACTAAAGCCTTTATTTGTCTAGTTTGTAGCCTTTTTGGCGGATGCAATAAATTATTCAAAAAAGTGCTTGACCGAGTTGGGTAAATCCGCTTTAATATGCGGCATTGGCCAGATAGCTCAGTCGGTAGAGCAGAGGACTGAAAATCCTCGTGTCGGCAGTTCGATTCTGCCTCTGGCCACCATGATAGAATATTCGGAGCATAGCGCAGTTTGGTAGCGCATCTGGTTTGGGACCAGAGGGTCGGGGGTTCGAATCCCTCTGCTCCGACCATTTTTTACCGTCAATGGCGGAAGAGAAAATGCGCCCGTAGCTCATCTGGATAGAGCATCGGCCTTCTAAGCCGAGGGTAGCAGG
>JAHDDB010000194.1:0-1139 GCA_020629575.1 Caedibacter sp.
CACAATATCGACACTTTAGGACAGATGTCTTGTAACCCTGCTATAGGCGGTATTGGTAAAGGTCACTTGGTTAAAGAGATTGATGCCTTAGGCGGCATTATGGCAAAAGCGATTGATAAAGCAGGTATTCAGTTTCGCACACTTAATGCCAGAAAAGGACCTGCGGTACGCGCGACACGCGCCCAAGCTGATCGCACACTTTACAAAATTGCGGTACGCCATGCGCTAGAGAACCAAGAAAACTTATCAATTTTCCAACAAGGCGTTGATGACCTATTGATCGAAAATGATCGTGTTACTGGTGTTGTCACGCAAATGGGATTAAGCTTTCGTGCCAAAACAGTTGTTTTAACCGTTGGCACGTTTCTAGCAGGAAAAATTCACATCGGCTTTAATAACTATCAAGGCGGTCGTGCCGGTGACCAACCGGCTAATGCCTTAGCGCAGAAACTGCGTGCACTTCCTTTTAATGTCGCACGTTTAAAAACAGGTACCCCACCACGTATTGATAAACGCACAGTTAACTTTACAGCAATGGGTGCCCAGCCTGGTGATGATCCAACTCCTTGTTTCTCATTTTTCACTGAAGCACATGAACATCCACTGCAAGTGCCATGTCATATCACCTACACCAATCTTAAAACTCATGAGATTATTCTTAAAAACCTTGATCGCTCAGCAATGTATGGCGGCATGATCGATGGTATTGGACCACGTTATTGCCCATCCATTGAGGATAAAATCGTGCGCTTTGCTGATAAAGATCGTCATCAAATTTTTGTTGAACCTGAAGGCTTAGATAGTATCGAACTTTACCCTAATGGCATGTCGACTTCTTTGCCATTTGATGTGCAACTGCAGTTTATTCGCAGTATCAAAGGTTTTGAAAACGCATATATCACACGCCCTGGTTATGCTATTGAATATGATTTCTTTGATCCGCGTGGTTTATATCCAAGCTTGGAAACCAAGCACGTTGAGAATCTCTTCTTTGCTGGACAAATCAATGGCACAACCGGCTACGAAGAAGCCGGCGCTCAGGGTCTTATTGCCGGATTAAATGCAGCGCTAAAAGCACAAGATAAACCGACTTGGTCACCCAAGCGTAATGAAGCATATATTGGTGTACTCATTGACGA
>JAHDDB010000194.1:1239-3138 GCA_020629575.1 Caedibacter sp.
AAAGCCATGAGTAAAGAAAGTAGCCTATTTGATTTATTAAAGCGCCCTGAGGTCGACTATCAAAGCCTTGCTGATATCGCAGAGCTTGGTGAGTTTATCGACCACACCCAAGCCATTGAACAAATTGAAATCTCTGCCAAATATGCAGGATATATCGAGCGTCAAAATGAAGAAATTCTTGCCAATCAAACCCTTGAAAATGCACAAATTCCTCAAGATTTTGATTATAGCAAGGTTTCAGGGCTTTCTAATGAGGTACGTCAAAAGCTTATGACACAACGCCCATCAAGCTTGGGTGAGGCTTCACGCATCCAAGGGGTGACACCTGCTGCTATTTCCTTATTGACTATTTATATGAAAAAGTTAGGCTTTCTTAAGAAACAAAATAATATCAATGACTAATAGGAGCCTTTGATGAGACTAAACAAAACATCTCCTTTACTTAAGACATTGCTTTTCATCATGCTAAGTCTTGTGATGAGTGCATGTGCGACCACAGCAAAGTATCGTGCGATTTTAGATCAATGGCATGGTCAAACAATTGATAACTTTGTGCAGATGTGGGGATACCCAAACAAAACATTAAAGCTTGATAATAACCAAACAGCTTACGTCTATAGTGATCGCCAAATTGTCAGCACACCAATCACACAAATGCCAACGAACATTACTACCGTGCAAAATGGCAATAACACAACAGTGATCTCGACACCTGGCACGATTGTGGGTGGTCAGACTTATTCATTATCCTGTACAACATGGATTGTTTTTGACAACAAAACACGACAAATTGTTAACACCACATTTCGCGGTAACAACTGCGTTTCTTATTAAGAATATAAACCCAACAGAAAAAGAGATAAACCATGACTGATATTTTTTGTGAAAAACTGAAACAACAAGGCACTGCCATGCAATACGCGCCAATCCCAGGAGAGCTTGGACAGCGTATTTTAAAATCCATCTCGCAAGAAGCTTGGAGCAAATGGCTTGATCACCAGACGATTCTAATCAATGAATATCGCCTTAATCTATTAGAGCCTGAATCTAAGAAATTCTTAATGACTGAAATGGAAAAATTCTTATTTGGCGAAGGTTCTGAAAAGCCTGATGCTTTCTCTACTCCTGAATAGTCACCGCACGCAGCATAAAAACGAATACCATGCCTGCATAATAAGTTGCATCCGCTAACAGCTCCCCTTACAGGATATTAAGCTGCGATTTTCCCAAGCTTACCACACTTCGACTTACGCTCAGTGCATCGCTTCGAATGTTTCTCAGTGCACCACTTCGACTTATGCTCAGGGTACGATGACTCCCTTTTGGGTAAGTGTATTTAATCTTAGCTATCTTTTCTTTGCAAATTAACCCACTCTGCAATTGCATAAATGGGTGTGCCCAAAAAGAATAAAATCATACCATAGTAAACAACTTCCTGCCCTGAACCTAATACTGTCCAGAATGAATAAGCACACGCGAGTACGGCAATAATAATCGACATTTGCCAGAATGGACTATCCTTATCTTGTTGTTTAATCACCAAGATATTCGATATTGTCGTATAGAAATACGGCACTAATGCCGTTAATACTGCCATCAGAATGATCAACTCAAATTGCTCAATCAAAGCTTTTGACATCGTTAATAATAACAGTATCGTCATTAGCACAGCAGATAAGATTAGACTAAAGCTTGGCGCACCATAGCGGTTTTCTTTGGCAAAAATCTTAGGGAATAGATTAGTCTCAGCAATCGACTTAGAGACAACAGCTGTCACCATAATCCACCCATTTAATGTACCCAAACAAGCAATCACCGCAGCAACGGCTATAACTACGCCACCGGCTTGACCAATAATCTCTGTTGCTGCTAGAGCAAATGGTGCATTCGAGTTTGCAA
>JAHDDB010000030.1:0-8976 GCA_020629575.1 Caedibacter sp.
TCGACACTCCACTTTGCAACAGCATCATAATCAAACTCAACATCTTTAAAAAATCCCTGTATGCGTCGATAATTCGACTCGATTTTGGTGTTTCTTGCAAAATGGGTTGCCAAATGTGCAAGATTTACGGTTTGTCGTGAGATTAGGCTAACCAGAAGATTAGCGAAACAATCTAATCTTGATTTGTGCCAGTTAAAAATTTCCTTTAAACTATTCGTCAGCTGTTTGAGGTGCTTTTTCATGGTGTGCAAATCAAGAAAAAATAACGCTTCAAGCAGCAATTTGCAAATTTTTCTTCGTGTACAGAGAGAAGATTTACACAACACTTGACGAATTGCAAAAAGACTTAGATGATTGGGTTTATTACTACAATCATCAAAGAACCCATCAAGGAAAAATGTGCTGCGGTAGAACACCAATTGCTACATTTATTGATGGGAAAAATCACTGGAAAGAGAAGGTTGAAATGCTCAATCATATCTGACAAAAACTGCGTTTGAAAAATAGGCAACTGCCAGGTCGGGTCTAAACTTCTACAAAAGTTTTGGCATTGATTTCATATAGCAATAAGATAAGCATAGTAGCTATCGCAGAAGAAACAGGGTTAAGCACCTCAGGTGTGGAGAAAATAATCAGCCGTCTTAAAAAGCAAGGTGTTATCAAGCGGATTGGTTCAGCCAAAGGTGGTTACTGGGAGATCATTACATGAAACAAAACCAATTTACAGAACAAACTATTTGGCAGTATTGCCTTGACCATACCAAGCCAAACTCTCTACTTTTACAAGCATTAAAGGCGGACACTGAACGCTCAGTACATGGCGCGCAGATGTTATCAGAAACGATTGTCACTAAGCTTTTACAATTTTTTATCAAAATGCAAAATCCAAAAATATGCGTTGATTTAGGCACCTTTAGTGGGTTGTCTGCATTAGCAATGGCGGAAGCAACTGCTGATGATGCAATAATATATACGATTGATCGCGCACATCAATCAGGGCATGAGTTAGCTTGTAAGTATATTGACGAAAGTAGTGTTGGTTACAAAGTTAAAATGCTTATTCAAGAGGGCATTGATGCGATAAACAAGCTTCCTGATGATATTGATTTTGCTTTTATTGATGCCGATAAAATGCAAACACGATGCTATTTCGATTTGCTACTGCCAAAGTTAAGTGCGAAGGGCATGATCATTGTCGATGATGTGTTATGGCGAGGTGAGGTGCTTGATCCTGTGGATAAACGCGCTAAGGCATTAGATGATTTTAATCAATATATTTGTAGTCATCAAGAAGTAGATAATTTAATATTGCCAATCAGACACGGATTACATCTAATCACTAAAAAATAAGAAAGTAAAAAAGTACATGCAATGAATACAACGATTAACCATTTTGTAATGCAATCCATTCAGGCCAGTTCTGATAATGCACCTATTGCCATTTTTTTGTTGGGTGCCAACGGTTCGGGCAAAAGCTCATTACGTGCTTATTTGGATTTATCAAATATCCAAACGAATATTGATCCTAATGCACTTAATCGTATTGCGATGTTAAAAAATAAAGATAATCCATTGATCTTTGCATCAAAGCAAGCGATTACTTTATATAAAACTGCACTTGATAATAGCTTAAACACTTGTATGGAAAGCACATTTTCAGGTAAGAGTATTTTAAATCGTATCTTGCGCGCTAAACAGCAAGGTTATCGTACCATATGCTATTTTATGGGCTTGGAGTGTGTTGAGCTAAATATCGAGCGTGTTGCCCATCGAGTGAAAAAAGGAGGGCATGATATTGCTACTGAGTTTATCGTCAAACGCTATGACGAATCAGTCGCTAATCTCATCAATCATCACCATTTATTTGATGAGTTACATGTGATTGATAACAGCTTGGATTACTATCGTTTGCAATTTTCACGCTATCAAGATCAAGCGGTTCAATATGAGCAAATGTTATCTTGGGCTCATCATATTTACACACAAATTAATCAATGAATAAAAGGAAAGAGCACAAATGAGTGAATTAGTTGATGCAGCCATTGCGCGTAAAGCACTAAAAGGATCACAATTTGAGATGACTTATGGTGGGGTAACGAGTTTTATGCGTCGCAACTACACCAAAGATCTGACAAATGTTGATGTTGCTGTTAGTGGTGTGCCTTTTGATTTGGCAGTTACCTATCGCTCAGGTGCACGCTTAGGGCCGCGAGCAATACGCGCAGCATCAGTACAACTTGCAGAGCTTACCACATTTCCATGGGGTTTTAATCCCTTTGATGAGTTGGCTGTGATTGACTATGGTGATTGCTTTTTGGATCCACATAATCCAATGACGACGCCTCATGCTATCCAAGCGCATATCAAAAATTTACTTGATCACAACGTCTTTCCATTGACCTTTGGTGGCGATCATTATATTACCTATCCTATTTTAAAGGCGATGGCTGAAAAATACGGCAAAGGTTTGTCAGTGATCCATTTTGATGCACATTGTGATACGTGGCGCGATGATGATGAGGATTCCATGAATCATGGCACAATGTTTTATAAAGCGATTAAAAATAGCATTGTCGATCCTAAGTATTCGGCACAAATTGGTATTCGCACGTGGAATCAAGACTTTATGGGAATGAATGTACTGGATGCGCCTTTTGTTCATGAGCATGGCGTTAAAACAGTCATCGAGCGTGTAAAGCAGATTGTCGGTGATAGACCAACGTATATTACTTTTGACATTGATTGTTTGGATCCAGCTTTTGCACCAGGCACAGGCACTCCGGTATCAGGGGGCTTAAGCTCAGCGCAAGGCTTAGCTATTTTGCGTGGATTAACGGGTTTAAATTTGATTGGTGCTGATGTAGTTGAAGTCGCCCCTGCCTATGATCATGCTGAAATTACGGCGATTGCTGCGGCTCATGTTGCTTGTGATATGATTTGTCTTTTAGCGCATGATAAAAAAATAACAAAATGAACAAATAGTGAAAATAGCCCATCAAGAAAACCAATAATAGGTATTAAAAGTAAAAAGTGGGGGGAGGCAGTTAAACATGAATATTGAAATTTGTCTGGATAATCTTGAATCCGTTGATGTGGTAGCAAAGTTTCCTGAGATAACTCGTTTGGAGATTTGTAGCGCTCTTAGTCTTGATGGCTTAACGCCTGCGCCTTACTTAGTGCAATATGCAAAAGAGAAATCTGCAGCTTATCGTCATACGATGATTCGTCCGCGTGCGGGGGATTTATGCTATAACGAAGCTGAAATTAAGATGATGGCTCAAGAGATAAAGCTTATGCATGAATCAGGTGCAAATGGTGTTGTTATCGGTGTGCTTGATGCAAACAGTCACATTAATATTGCAGCAACTAAATATTTAACAGATATTGCTAAGTCTTATCAATTAGAGGTTACTTTTCATCGCGCGATTGATATGGTGCCTGATTATCTTAGCAGTGTGCAGATATGTATTGATCTGGGTATTGATCGCATTTTAACATCTGGTGGCCAAAAGAAAGCGTTTATGGGGCTAGATGATATTGCTAAAGTGGTGCAAAAATATCATGGTCAAATCGAGATTATGGCAGGTGGTGGTGTTAATAAAGATAATATTCCACATTTTAAAAAGGTTGGCGTTGATGCTGTGCATTTCTCAGCGGCAAGTAACAAGAGCAATGTGAAGGATGAAAGTGTTTTTAGCAAAAGCTCATTAAGTTATAACGTAACCAATGAGGATATTGTTAAAGAAAATATTGCAGCTATATGCCTATCACACCAAATCACCCCAAAATATCAAAAACTTCTTCAACATGTAAACACCGCAAAATGATTTATGATGGGTATGGCTTGTCAATATTAATCACCACTATCTTGCTGATGCTTAAAAGAGATAATTTGACGACGCTCTTTTTTATTTGGTTTTGTTGGGTTGGGCAGGGTGGCTTTGTTTAATTTCCTAAGCATTGTTTGGTGTTCGCGTTTTTCAATGCTATCAGTAGTTTCATTGTAAAGTGTTTGGGCAATACTTGCTGACCCTCGTTTATCAGATAAGTCAATGACTGTTACAATTTTCTCAGCATAGCCTTGACGAATGGTGAGTGTTGCACCAATCTCAACTTTTTTACTGACTTTGGAGCGTGCACCATTGTAATGCACTTTGCCACCTTCAATAGCATCTTTGGCTAATTGGCGCGTTTTGAAAAAACGTGCCGCCCATAACCATTTGTCTAAACGAACATCATCTGTCATATTTTATCCTTCTAGAAATACGCTTAGTAATATTAACGCATGGTAACCAGCTCTTCAGCACTGGTTGGATGAATAGCTATGGTATTATCAAGGTCTTGTTTTGTGGCACCCATTTGGATTGCAACGGCAAAGCCTTGTAATATTTCATCTGCATCTAAACCAATTAAGTGACAACCTACCACTTTTTCATCAGCACCTGCAACAATAAGCTTCATCACAGTAGGCAGTCTAAAGCCTGAGATCGCAGCAAAAAGCGGGGTGAATTTACTTTGATAAACTTTGACATTATCTTTGCCATACTGATCATTAGCGTCTTTTTCAGATAAGCCCACTGTACCAATTGCTGGATGTGAGAAAACAACTGTAGGAATCAAATGTGCATCCAACTTAAGATTGCTTTCACCATTAAATAAACGTCTAGATAAGCGTCTGCCTGCGGCAATTGCAACTGGGGTTAGCTGTGCAGCTCCTGTGGCATCACCAATGGCAAAAATATGAGAAGCTGTTGTTGTTTGGTACTCATCAACGATAATAGTGCCATTGTCATTGAGTTTAACATCTGTATTTTCCAATCCTAAATTAGCCGTAAGTGGGGCGCGTCCTGTTGCCCAAACGAGACAATCAACATCATAAAGCACATCACCATTATTTAAATGAATATCAAGTAGCTCATTGGATTTCTTAACCATTTGAGTGATATTGGTATTGGTTCTTACATCCATCTTTAACATTTGCATACTGCTAAGTAATTCATCACTTAACATTTCATCAAATTCTTTAAGTGGTTTATCACGACGAATCAGAAGATGGGTTTCTGTACCTAATTCATGAAAAACGCCAGCAATCTCAACACCAATATATCCACCACCAACGATGACAGCTTTTTGCGGTTGTGTTTCAAGTTCAAAAAAATCATCCGAGGTAATACCATGTTCAGCACCTGGAATACTATTTGGAATCAAAGGGTAAGCACCTGGACAAACATAGATATAATCAGCACTTATTTCGGTGGCACCATTTTCATTATCAATGATGATAGTATTGCTATCTTTGAATTTCCCCCATCCTTTAAAGTGGGTAATTTTTTGGCTATCAAAGAGCTTATTATAAAACTGATGAATATTAGAAATATAAGTCTCACGTTTGCTTTTAAGTATTTGCCAATCAAAGCCTTTAACATCTAAATCAAAGCCATAGCCTTGATAGTCATGTTTTAAACGAGAAGCAAGGTTGGCTGCATACCACATGGCTTTTTTAGGTACGCATCCACGATTAACACAGGTGCCACCTAGGTCTTTTGCTTCAACAATAGCGACTTTTTTCCCGAAGCGCGCTGCTTGAACACCTGCAGCAATGCCGCCACTGCCGCCACCAATACAAATTAAATCAAAGTGTTGCATTTTTTTCTGTCTCTTTATGAAAAGTAGGGCAGTAGTATAAACTAGCAAGAGCTATATTTACGAGTGATAACCATCATTTAATCAATATAATTTCAGTCACGCTAAAAATAAAAAACAACTGTTTGTTTAGATCGGATGAATAAAATAATAATATTAAGAGACATCTAAAGACAGTAATAAAAAGAGGCAGAAATGCTATAAAATGATTTATGGGCGGTATATTAATAAAAGGGCGGATTACTGAAACATATCAGCAATTGATTCAAACATCTGGCGCGTGTAGGTTTTATTTAATTTGCACATTCTAAATTGTGCTTTGCGTTCACATGTAATAATGCCAGCTTCTTGAAGTTGTTGAATATGTTGTGAGGTGACAGACTGCGAAAGGTCTAACTTTTGCATAATCATATTAATGGTGACACCTTCCTTTTCAATATCAATTTTCTCAGAGAAAAAATTCTTTTTAGGTTCTAATAACCATAGTGCAATATTAAATCTATCTGGGTTAGCCAGTGCTTTAAATGCCTTCAAACATAATTCTGTCTGATAAGTTGAGCCTAAGTTTTTTAATATCGACATAAACAATGTCCCTTCATCGTCTTAAATTACATCTATTTTTACCGATGAGGGCAGGGCAGTCAAACAATATATGCATAGAGATATATATAAATATCTGTGTTTTCAAATATCCACATATCTATATATCCAAATATACGCATATATAAATATTTGGATATAAAAACACATGGATATGCGAGTGATGCTTTATTGCTATATTAAGGGCTTTTCTTTATAGTGGTGCCCTTGGTAGCTGTACGGGGCAGACGCATGCTTGAATTAATAAACATTAATATTGATAGCAGAATCTTCGATGTGAACGCGTCATTTGAGCCTGGTAAAAAATATGCAATTATCGGTGTCAATGGCGCTGGCAAAACATCACTGTTAGACGTGATATCGACTAAACTTTCTGGTAAAAATATTATGGGAGAAATCTTGCTTAATGGTGAGGATGCATCCAAATTTAATCCCAAAAAACGCGCCCAGAGATTTGCTTATCTTGCACAAAGTACACGGGTTTTATTTGATTACACCGTTAATGATGTTGTCAGCATGGGACTGTATTCATATGATGTAAACTTGAATTGTAAAGAGCGCCTAATCAATGAAATATATGAAATGTTAAGCCTGTCTAAACAAAAGAGCACGCCTTTTCATACGCTTTCAGGCGGACAAAAACAGCGGGCTCATTTAGCACGTGTCGTATTGCAAATTATTGCTGGGGATCATCATCAAGAAAAATGGCTGCTACTGGATGAGCATGCCGCTGGATTAGATCTTTATCAACAAGCGCTGGTTTTTGAGATTTTAGATGAGTTATTAAAGCAGCATAATCTGGGTGTCATTATGGTGATGCATGATTTAAATCTAGCAGCTCAATTTTGTGATCAAATGCTTTTAATTGATAATGGTAGATTGCTAAAAATGGATGAGCCAAAAAAAGTAATACTTGATGATAAGTTTACCAATGCATTTAAAATTAAAGCTAAATATTTAGCTCATGAAGATGCCTTTTTGTTTACAACAATCAGCTAAAGCGATCCTTTAATAAGCTTAAATTACTTTTAGCAAGCATCTTTCTTTCGGCTTGTGTGGTTTCTGATTTACCACTCCAACTAAGATCATCTTGTGGCAGCTCATCGATAAAACGACTGGGTTTTGATGGTGTCGTTTCACCAAATTTTTTGCGCATTTTTGTTAGCGTAAGCGTTAAAGTATGTTTGGCACGTGTGATGGCAACATAAGCCAAGCGTCGCTCTTCTTCAATAAAATCATCATCAATGCTTTGTTGATGTGGTAATAAGCCTTCCTCAACACCCATTACATAAACATGTGGATATTCTAGACCTTTTGAGGCATGCACTGTGAGGATTTGGACTTTTTCATCTTCTTTTTGCTCTTGTTCACTATCAATAATGTCTAATAGCAACATACGATTGATCGTTTCTGCAAAATTTATCTCTACGGACTGATTCTCTGAGTTTGACAAATTTTCCGCATTTTCAGCTACTCTTGCTTCGTCTACATCAGCTATATCGTCAGTATTATTGTTATTTTCTTTTTTCTCACAAATCCAACCAATTAAATCCAATACGTTTTTATAGCGCTTTTCTGCTTGTGCCAATGAATTCGTATTATCAACAAGCCAAGTATGGTAATTGATTGCTTCCATCATATGGATCAAATGCGTTGCTAAATGATGTACATCCTTGATTTTACGTTGATAGTCATAAATAAATTGTTTAAAGACTTTCAGCTTTTCAATCGCAATAGGTTTTAATACTTGTGTTAAACCCATTTCATCGATTGCATTGAATAATGAGATATGTCGCGATGTTGCATATTCACCGAGCTTTTCAAGCGTTGATGGACCAATTTCACGCCTTGGGGTGTTTATCACACGTAAAAATGCACAGTCATCTTGATCATTCACAAGCAATTTAAAGTAGGCCAAAGCATCTTTAATCTCGGCTTTAGCAAAAAATGAACTGCCACCACTAATAGCATAAGGAATCTTATATAGCTGAAAATAGCGCTCAATCAAAAATGATTGATGATTGCCACGAATAAGCACAGCATAGTCTTTAAAATGCGTATTATTATTGACTTTGTGTGTCATGATTTCACTGGCAATGCGTTGCGCTTCATCTTCTTCACTTTTGGTTACCAGTACACGAATTGGTTCACCATAATGATGGGCTGACCAAAGTTTTTTGGTAAATAAGTGAGGGTTGTTATCAATTAATGTATTCGCTGCATGCAAAATACGTCCGCTTGAGCGATAATTTTGCTCCAGTTTAACAACTTTAAGCTTGGGGTAATCTTGTTGCAAGAGAGATAAATTCTCAGGACGCGCACCACGCCAGGCATAAATCGACTGATCATCATCACCGACCACGGTAAATTGCTGGCGCTGAGAAACTAATAATTGCATTAACTTATATTGGCTTTCGTTGGTGTCCTGATATTCATCGATTAGTACATAATGAAAACGTTGCTGCCAATACTCTTTAACCTCAGGATGCTTTTTTAGTAATTGCACAGGAATGAAAATCAAATCATCAAAGTCTACCGCATTATAGGCTTTAAGATATTTCTGATATTGAATATATACTTCATGCGCCTGCTTTAAATGATCATTACCTGTAAGCATGACATCAGTCGGGGTCAGTAACGCATTTTTCCATAATGAAATTTGCTGTTTAAATTCAGCAGCTGCCTGTTTGGTTGATTGAAAAGCGCTATAAGCAATCTCATGAATCAATGTAA
>JAHDDB010000030.1:9076-14609 GCA_020629575.1 Caedibacter sp.
GCTGCCTGTTTGGTTGATTGAAAAGCGCTATAAGCAATCTCATGAATCAATGTAATCGCATCTTGCTCATCAAAAAGAGTGAAATTGGCTTTATAACCTAAAAGTGCATGATGTTTGCGTAATAATGTTAACCCAAGATTATGAAAAGTTGAAATACGTAAACCTCTGGTGTTCTCACCTTCAAGGCGTGATTGCACACGTGATTTCATCTCTTTGGCTGCTTTATTAGTAAAAGTCACCGCTAAGATACTATGTGCCTTGTAATGACATTTTTGGATTAAATAGGCAATTTTCTCAGTAATGACACTGGTTTTACCACTTCCTGCACCCGCAAGTACTAAGAGTGGACCGCTGATATATTCAACTGCTTGTTGTTGTTCTGGATTTAATTGACGCATGTGAGCTTAAGCAATAATTTTGGCATGGATATCGCCTTCTAAAATAATCGGCGCGTTTTCAATGGTATGATTAAAAACAGCAAGCACAAAGCTTTTATCATTAATATTTACTTGATTGACAATATCAGCGATATTTTTTCCGTCAACGTTTTGCAGCTTCTCAGCAAGGGGAAGTGCCTTATCCGTTTCAATGCTTAACAAGGATTTCTTTAGATTACCGCGATATTTCATACGCGCAACAATTTCTTGTCCCATAAAGCAACCTTTTTGATAGCTAATGACATCCAAGCGATCAAGATTAAGCTCTGCAGGTAGAAAGGCTTCGCTATTATGAATATCAATCATTGGCAATTGTTGGCAAATATTTTCTTTTTGTACTTCATCAAAACTTAATGAGCTAACAAGCTGTTGAGAAATCTCAATAATAGCATGTTGCAGCAAAAAGCCTTTTTCATCATCATTTTGACTATATATTAATTGATGTTGATCAGAAGTCTCAAAGCTAATTTTAGAAAATACAGCATACTTCCTAAGGGCTTGTAATGCTTGATCAGCCAAATTTCTTGGTAATGCTATTAATAAATCATTTTCAGCAACAAAACGCATAAAGAATAGGGCGATAATGCGACCTTTTTGGTTGCATAGCGCGTTTAACTGCATCGGATTATCAGCATTAAGCAATGTCACATCATTGGTAAGCTGTCCTTGTAAGAACTTCACACAGTCCGCGCCAAATACGCGAATCACTTCAAACTCTTCATAAATATAATAAGCCATAAAATCAACACAAAAGGCTAGGTCACAATGCCAAGGAAAATAGCGGATTTAATGCCCAAAGTAAAGCAAAGTGAAGCTTGCATGGTATTGAAAAATATAAAAATCATAGAAATCTATAAATAGCGTTTGAGGCTGCTAAATAGTTTTTGTTACAATCTGGCTACCTTTGTTTTTGAATGTTGAGTCTTAACCTTATGGATTCCGTATTGTGTTTGTCACCTGTCGATGGTCGTTATGCTGATAAAGCAGCGAGTTTACGTCCCTTTTTAAGTGAATATGGTCTTATTTATTATCGCACTTTAGTTGAAATCAAATGGCTAAAGCATCTTGCGAATACGCCTGAAATTAATGAAGTGCCAAAGCTATCAACAGAGGCTTTAAATGCCTTAGATGGTATTGTAGATAACTTTAGTGAGAAGGATGCGCTCGCAGTTAAAGAGATTGAAAAAACAACCAATCACGATGTCAAAGCCGTTGAGTATTTTATAAAAGATAAAATTGCAGAGCATGCCGAGCTTGCCAATATCAGCGAATTTATTCATTTTGCCTGCACCTCTGAGGATATTAATAATCTTTCTTACGCCTTAATGCTAAAAAATGCAATTGAAAAGGTGGTATTACCAGAGGTTAAACACGTTCAAGACTTTATTCAAAAATTAGCAAATGATTTTGCTGATCAGCCAATGCTGTCGCGTACTCACGGGCAACCTGCATCACCGACAACGCTTGGCAAAGAGCTTATTAATGTCGCTTATCGTTTATCACGTCAAACTAAGCAGTTAGCGCAAATTGAATATTTGGGTAAAATCAATGGTGCGGTCGGTAACTTCAATGCGCATATTGCAGCATATCCTGATATTGATTGGCAAAAACTGGCTAAGTCATTTGTCAAGAGCTTAGGGTTAAGCTATAACCCATTAACAACACAGATCGAGCCGCATGACTATGTCGCTGAATGCTTTGATTGCTTATGTCGTATTAATACTATTTGTATCGACTTTAACCGTGATATTTGGGGTTATATTTCTTTAAATTACTTCAAACAAAAAACGATTGCTGGTGAGATTGGTTCATCAACCATGCCACATAAAGTCAACCCAATCGACTTTGAAAATGCTGAGGGCAATCTAGGTCTTGCCAATGCATTAATGAATCATTTATCTGCTAAATTACCCATTTCACGTTGGCAGCGTGATCTGACGGATTCTACGGTACTACGCAATATCGGTGTTGGTTTGGCATATAGTTTAATCGCTTATCAGGCAATGCTAAAGGGCATGAAAAAACTTGAGCTTAATCGCGAGCCTATTTTAGAAGATCTAAAAAATAATGTCGAAGTATTGGGTGAAGCGGTGCAAACGGTGATGCGTCGCTATGGTATTGAAAAACCATATGAAAAGCTCAAAGAGCTAACACGTGGTAAGCGCATTTCACTAAATGATTTATCTGTTTTTATCGATGGGCTTGCTTTGCCACATGAAGTAAAAGAAAACCTAAAAGCGATGACTCCAGCGAACTATATCGGCATTGCTGAGAAATTGTGTCAAGAACATATTAATTAAAAAAACTAGCAATAAGCCCAATAATAGCACCAAAAACGCCACCCCAAACGACTAACCAGCCAAGGTGCTTTCTAATCATCTCTTGAATGATATTTTTAACCATCTTTGGTGTCAGTTCCTCTAGTCGCGCATCAATCATAGACTCAAGTTTTTCAGCAATATGATGCGCATTTAATTGATCAAACTTAAACTCGCCATTACCATCAGCGTTACTTAGCATCGCCATAATTGACTTTTCCATCTTGGCTTTAAAAGAGTCGCGCATGGGCTCAATTGCATCCCTCCCGCCTAGAAAAGACTCAATCATGCTACCAAATTGGCTTTCCATAATTGCCTCAACAAAACTGTCAAATAGCAAATCGTAATCAACCTTTTTGGCAATAGTATCTTTAAAGCTGCTTTTCTCATCAGCAAAAGTATTTAATAAAAAGCGCTCAAGATATTCAGTTTTGAAAAACTGCTTTAACAGCATATTTTTAATCGCACGTTTGAAACCCTCAAATTGGCGTGGAATAACGCCTGAGCCATAGACAAAGGGAATTTTGTCAAAAAGCATTACAATTGCTAGCCAATTGGTGATAGCACCAGAAAGGGCATAGAAACCAACAGCCTTTAGTTGAGCATTAGCAAATAGCACACCTAAAATACTGATGATAAGTGCAATAAGGTTTGTCATAAGACTTTTGTTAAACATGTTTATGTAGTTTCCATTAATCGGTTTAAAGCGGCGGCTATCATAAGAAAAATTTGTATTTCAAGCAAACCTTCAATCGGTTAATTTTATGATTTTGCTTATATGAGTCATTACATAGGAATTTAAAAACTGTTAGTCTTATCTTACTTAGGCTAGTGTTGTGGATTATATGCAAAGCATTATTTTTAATGGTAAAAATATTTGTCCTTCAAAAATTGTATGTGTTGGGCGCAATTATTTAAATCACATCAAAGAGCTTAATAATGAAACTCCCGAAGAACCTGTGCTTTTTATAAAACCTAATTCAGCAATCAGTAACACGTTAGCTATTGATCCAAAGCGTATACTGCATTATGAAACAGAGTTATGTTTGCTGATAGAATCACAAAAAATAGTAGGCGTTGGTTTAGGACTTGATCTAACCGATCGCAATCTGCAAAGCAAGCTTAAACAAAAAGGACTACCATGGGAAAAAGCCAAAGCATTTGATGGCGCTGCGGTTTTTAGTGCCTTTACCCCCTTAGAAAACACTAATGATTTAGCTGATTTGTCATTTACATTAATGATCAATGGATGTGTTAAACAGCATGGCGTATATGAGCATATGCTGCATAAACCAGAGTTTTTAGTTCAATATATTCAGACGTATTTCAGCTTAAATGATCACGATATTGTTATGACAGGCACACCTGAAGGTGTTGGTGAAATTAAACTCAATGATGTCTTTGAGCTTAATTTATATTTTAAAGAAAAAGTTGTGTTAACAAAACAATATGTCGTAGGCAATCGCTAGCTTATGATTTGATATGCTATGTCCAAAAGTAGGTGTATTAACTGAATTAGCATTAAGATCAAATGGCTTCGACTTCGCTCAGCCAACTTTTTTGTTAGAGAGTCTTAAGAAATATCTAGATTTAGTAAGTTTGCCTGATAAAACTTCATCTCATCAATGGACTCTTTAATATCATCTAAAGCCAAATGTGTGCTTTGCTTGTCAAATTGTTGCAAAATTGTGGGTTTCCAGAATGAAGCCGCAATCTTAAAGGAACTTACATCAAGCAAGCGATAATGGAAATAATCCTCTAAAGTTGGCATATATTTCGCTAAAAATTTGCGATCTTGCCAAACTGAGTTACCACACAAGGGGGATTGACCTTTTTTAACATATGGCTTAATAAAGTCCAAGATCAATTGCTCTGCTTCATTTAAACCGATGTTGCTTTGTCTGACACGTTCAGTTAATCCTGATTCACCATGCGTTTTAATACACCATGAATTCATGTTTTTTAAGACGTCTTCATTTTGATGAATGGCAATAGCAGGCGATTCAGCCAAGATATTCAAATCTGGATCGGTAATAATCGCAGCGATTTCAATAATATGGCAAGTATCGATCTCAAGACCGGTCATCTCAAGATCAAGCCAGATAAGATTGCTTTTTGTTTGTGCCACGTCACTCACAACCTTAGTCCTTAGCGCGTGAAACGTACTCACCCGTACGTGTATCTACTTTGATTACTTCATCAGTTTGAACGAACAAAGGCACTTTAACCACAGCACCTGTTTCAAGTGTTGCTGGTTTGCCACCTGTACCTGCCGTATCACCCTTTAAACCTGGATCTGTTTCAACAATTTTAAGCTGTACAAAGTTTGGCGGGGTTACACTAATTGGCTCACCATTAAACAAGGTAACCGCGCATTGATCTTGCTCTTTAATCCATTTCTTGCTATCAGCTAATGCTATTTCGGTCACATTGTATTGCTCAAATGTTTCATCGTGCATGAACACATAAAACTCACCATCAAAATATGAGTAGCTTGCTGT
Source organism: Caedibacter sp. (assembly GCA_020629575.1). GTDB lineage: Bacteria > Pseudomonadota > Gammaproteobacteria > Francisellales > Francisellaceae > Caedibacter. Next base: position 14,333 of record JAHDDB010000030.1, read on the forward strand.
TACTTCTAGAACATCTGCTGCATCAACTGATTCACCTGACTTAAATGTCTTCTCAATAACACGTCCATTTTTTAGATTGCGTAACTTGACACGATTAAATGCTTGACCTTTACCTGGCTTCACAAATTCGTTTTCAACGATCACCATCGGGTTGCCATCTAGTAAAAGTTTCAAACCGTTTTTAAATTCATTTGTACTAAAACTTGCCATCTTTTTCCTCTTTAGTATATTAGCGCTACTTTATTTCAAAACGTCGAACATGATACACGAAAAACAC
>JAHDDB010000030.1:14709-19310 GCA_020629575.1 Caedibacter sp.
TGGTTTTTGGCACAAATTGAGGCAATTTCGCATATCAAACGCTTGCGTATTCATACTCGAATTCCGATAGTGTTGCCCGAGCGAATCACCGATGAGTTAATCAATGTGTTTAAAGAAACACGCTTGCAAAAAATTATGGTTATTCACGCCAATCATGCCAATGAGATTAATGATGATGTCATCATTTCTTTGGCGGCACTTAAGAATCGGTCCCAGTTTACTTTACTTAATCAATCAACCTTGCTTAAAGGTGTTAATGATAATGCACATATATTAAACGCTTTATCTGAAGCACTTTTTGCTGCAGGAGTCATGCCATATTATTTACATGTGCTTGATAAAGTCAAAGGGGCAGCACACTTTGATATTGATGAGTCAACAGCCAAGGAAATACATACTAAGCTTAAATCGTTAACTTCAGGCTATCTTGTTCCTAAATTGACACGCGAAGTGGCACATGAAATGGCAAAAACTTGGATAAATTAATGCTTTTTTGCATAAAAGCATTGAAACTAAAGACACGATATAGCTTAATATCATTGATTTAAGCGTTTTATGATGAGAAGGAAATAATGTTAAAAATAATCAATAAAGTAACAAAGGTATGTTTTATGGCAGTAGTATTAACCGGCGTGTCACAGGCGTCTGATTGTGATAGCAGCAGACTCACCAATGCATTTAATTTAATTGCTAAGCGCGCTGAAGTTATGCAATTAGTTGCTGCTGATAAATACTCAGATAAAACAAGTATTTATGCACCAGCGCGTGAGATACAAGTGCTAAAAAATGTTCAAAAAATTGCTAATAAAGAAAATTTGCCACTTTATCCAACTTTAATGTTTAGTCAGTTACAAATGGATATGTCAAAGTTTATTGAACAGTATTGGCTAGATAAGTGGCTTGCTGACCCTAAAAGCTTTGATCATAAAGATTTAGATCTAACAAAATTAAGAGTGACGATCAGCAGTGTTGATAAATCACTTTATCCTGCAATTAAAGATGCATTACCATCGCTTAAGCGTTGCTCATTAGCGATTAGTTCAAAAGCATTTAAAGCAGCGATGAATAAAGTTGAAGTGGTGCCTAGTAATCCGGATTATGTGAATATGATGTTGGCAAGCTTAGTGGCAATTTCTCAAGCTCAGCAATAATCCTTTGTGGTAGCAGTTTATTCATGCAATCCATATGCCCTAATGGGCATTCGCGTTTAAAGCAAGGACGACACTCAAGCCCCTCAAGATAAACACTTTTCGCTAATGTGTTTAATGGTGGTGTGAACTTATCAGAAGTGGAACCATAAATAACAAGCGTTGGGATATTAAGCGCGCAAGCAATATGCATTAATCCTGAGTCATTACTAATAACCCGTTGACAACTCGCCAATAAATAAACCGCTTCTGGCAACGTAGTTTTTCCGGCTAAATTAAATAAATGCGCATGATGATTACAACCTTTACTAATATCTGAGGTGGTTTGCTGATCTTTAGCGCCACCTAATAAAAGCACTTGATAATTTTGATCCAAAAGATATTGCGCAAGCTCTGTATAATACGCACTTGGCCATTTTTTAGCAGGACCAAACTCAGCTCCTGGGCACAACGCAATGATCGGCTTATCTTTGGTTAAACGATACTTAGTCAGTGTGGCTTCAACTAAGTGACGATCAATATTAAATTTAGGGTAGGGCAGTTTTGCGGGTAAGCGCTCTTTTTTAGCAATGCCTAATGCACAAAAACGCTCAATCATTAAGGGGTATTTTGCTTTATCGAGTTTACGGCGATCATTTAGCAGCACAAAACGCATCTCGCCATGCCAGCCTGTGCGTTTTTTAATGCGAGCAAAAAAAGGAATTAATGCCGATTTCCATGAGTTAGGTAATACGATTGCATTGGTATAATCTTTGCCTTTAAACTCAAGGGCTTTTTGTTTACGCTCATTAAAGCCAAATTGACCATGCTGAAAATCAAGCTCAAAAGCTCGATTAATTTCAGGCATGAATTGCGCAAGCTCACAGCAATGCTTGGGAGCTGCAATATCAATAATGCAATTGGGGTCTTGTGATTTGAGAAAGCGATAAAGCGATTGTGACATCACCATATCACCAACCCAACTGGGTGCGATAATCAGATATTTATGCATCAGAGACAGTTTGATCATTATTAACGACAACAAAGCGCGTACTACAATATGGGCAGACACCTTCGTTTTGGTCATGTAGATCAATATATACGCGTGGATGCTGATTCCAAGAAGCATGTTCAGGAATAGGGCAACAGATTCTTTGTCCACTGGACACTTTGACGATTTGAATATCTTTAGACATAAAAAACACTCTAGCTAACTATGCATAATGACGTGTAGTGTAGCATAGAGTATTGGTTGCGACAATTCGTCTGCTTTGAATTAAGTGGAAAGTTATTGTGGGGCTAGCTTAAGGCATTAGCGCTTTGAGTTTTGTTATATCAAGTATGGTAATATCTTTGTGCTTAGCCTGAACAACTCCATCTTTAGATAATGTTTTAAAGGCACGTGAAACGGTTTCAATACTTAGGTTGAGATGGTTGGCGATTTCTAAATGCTTCATCGGTAAAGTAAAGGATATGTTGGAATAACCACAGCGTTTTTGATGTGTGCTTAAGCGATAAATAAATTGTGCTAATTTAATATGTGCCTCACAAGTTGCATCAATAAGATGTATAGCAGCATTAAACTTCTTACTCATTAATTGCAAGAAATCCAAATTAGATAGCGTGTCATTTGAAATGGCTTGTACAAAACTATGGTAATCAAAGCCACATACCGTACTATCCTCTAAAGCAATGGCATTTAATTGATGCGTACTTGCCTCAATACCATCAAATCCAAAGGCATCACCTTGCAGACAAAAATCAACAATATGTTCATGGTCATTTACCAGTTTAAAGCTACCAGCACGCACACTATAAAAGGCAGTTAGATTGCGATTGATTGTATATAACGCATCGCCTTTTTTGACATTAACTGCAAGGGACTTCACTTGGGTTAATGTTTTGTCATCATCAAACGGATTAATATTAAGTGCGCTACATAAATCACGGCAATCACAAAAATGACAAGTTTTAGGGCGATCAGTTGATTTATGTGTTGGGCGTATCACCATGAATTTGTTTAACTATTCTAATAAGAAATATCAGGCATTGTGCCAAAAACTTGATATATGTCAACAAACAGCAAGCTTAAGCGATTGATTTATCTTTGATAGTTTAGCTCGGTGATAACTCAAACTACAATGGCGCTAAGATGCTTTGTGATATACAAAGTGTATGTTCAATCATATGAAGGGTAGTATAAATGATACCAAGTCTATTATCGGTGGAGCTTGCGCGTTGGCAATTTGCCTTTGTCGCCTGCTTTCACTTTATTTTTGTACCATTGACACTGGGGCTTACGTGGATTATTTTCACGATGGAGCTTATGTATGTCATCACTGGCAAACAAGTCTATAAGGACATGACCAAATTCTGGGGAAAACTCCTTGGAATTAACTTTGCAGTAGGTGTTCTTTCGGGTTTAACAATGGAGTTTTCATTCGGTTTAAACTGGGCATATTACTCACAATTTGTTGGTGATATTTTTGGAACACCATTAGCGATTGAAGGCTTGGTTGCCTTTATGCTTGAGTCAACCTTTGTTGGTATGTTCTTCTTAGGTTGGAACAAGCTCTCTAAGAAACAGCACTTATGTGTGACATTCTGTTTGGCAATTGGTTCAAATCTATCTGCACTTTTAATTCTAGTTGCTAATGGCTTTATGCAAGTCCCTGCCGGTGGCGAATTTGTCTGGCAGACAATGCGTATGGAAACAACGCATTTGTGGGATTTATTTATTAATCCGATAGCGCAAATTGGTTTTGCGCACACGGTAATTGCCGGCTATATAACATCGTCTGTTTTTGTCATTGGTATTAGCGCTTTTTACTTGCTGCGCAAGAAAAATAAAAGTGATGTTGCCTTTGCTAAACGTTCAATGGGGGTTGGCTTAGGCTTTGGTTTAATCGCTTCATTAATGGTGATGGTAATGGGCGATGAGCAGGGTATTCTGGCGTATAAATATCAACCAATGAAGCTTGCTGCAATTGAAGCGGAATGGGGCACTCAAGCGCCTCCGGCTAATTTTAATGTCATTGCTTTCCCTAATCAGTCTGAGCGCAAGAATGACTTTTCAATTCAAGTACCTAAATTATTAGGTCTGTTAGCAACCCATTCATTTGATCAGAAAATTTATGGCATCAACACCATATTATTTGATGGTTATACTGATGTCATAACAGGTAAAGAAATCCCTGCAGTTACGACACGCATTGCCAATGGTGCCAAGGCATATGAAGCAATGATGAAAATGCGCGATGGCTCGGCAGCGAAAAGTGACTACGCTACTTATAATGAATATCATCAAGATCTGGGTTATGGCATGTTGCTATTGCGTTATTTGCCAGTTGGTGAACCATTAACTCAAGCGACTTCGCAACAGATTCGTGCGGCAGCCTTAGATACAGTACCAAATGTTTCAACCATATTCTGGACATTTAGAATAATGGTTGGCATTGGCGTATTTATGTTCCT
>JAHDDB010000195.1 GCA_020629575.1 Caedibacter sp.
TAAAAACCCATACCCTTTTAACCACACAATTGTTACAATACTGGCGATTTTCAACACGCACTGGATTCTTTGTAATCATTTTGGCAGTGCGTATACAAACTAAGGGATAGAATAATGGATCGTAATTTAGCATTAGAAACAGTTCGTGTTACCGAAGCTGCCGCTTTATCTGCTTGGCGTCAAATGGGTCGAGGAGATGAAAAAGCAGCTGATCAAGTTGCTGTTGATGCTATGCGTCGCGCTTTAAATGGTCTGGATATCGATGGCACTGTCGTCATTGGTGAAGGTGAACGAGATGAGGCACCAATGCTTTATATTGGTGAGAAAGTCGGCAAAGGCGGACCTAAGGTTGACATCGCACTTGATCCACTAGAGGGTACAACCATTACTGCCAAAGGTGGGCCTAATGCCTTAGCAGTGATTGCAATGGCAGAAGATGGTGGTTTTCTAAACGCCCCTGATGTTTATATGGAAAAGATTGCAGTAGGTGGGCATGGTATGCCGGCAGATATTATCGATATCAATGCAACACCTGCTGAGAATTTGAAAAACTTGGCACAATTTAAAAAAGTCCCAATTGAAGCACTAGTTGTCTGTATATTAGATCGCCCACGTCATGAAGAGATTATCCGTCAAGTCAGAGAAGCAGGCGCACGCATTGCACTTATTGGAGATGGTGATGTTTCCGCAGTTATTGCTACAGCACAAGAAGATACTGGCATTGATATGTACATGGGCACAGGAGGCGCGCCCGAAGGTGTTCTTGCCGCAGCAGCTCTTCGTTGTTTAGGTGGACAAATGCAAGGTCGCCTGATCTTCAGAAATGATGATGAAAAAGCACGTGCTAAGAAATGGGGCATTAATGATTTAAATAAAATCTATCATCTGAATGATCTAGCCTCTGGCAATGTATTGTTTGCCGCAACAGGTGTTACCGATGGACAGATGCTCAAAGGTGTCAAACGCAAAGGCCAATTTGCACAAACGCATAGCCTTGTGATGCGCTCATTATCAGGCACAATTAGACATATTGAAGCCGAGCATAACTTTAACTTTAAAAAAGGTTTTGAGCATTTATAACTTTAGGTAAAACATGCTTTCACACAAACAGCTACTCATCTTTGCTGCCATTGCCAAACATAGCAGCATTACCAAAGCATCAGAGAGCTTAAGTCTCACGCAACCGGCATTAAGCACGGCACTATCATCACTTGAGACGCAGCTTGGTGTTAGGCTCTTTGATCGTATTGATCGCAAAATCGTTCTTAATCATCATGGGCAACAGCTTTACCCCAAAGCAATGGCACTTTTAGAAGCTACTGATAAGATTGAGCATTTTTTCAAGCACACACAAGCACTTGTCGGCAGCTTGCATATTGCCGCAAGTAACACAATTGGTAATTATATTTTACCGACACTTATCTCTTCCTTTAAACAACAGCACCCTGAGGTAGAATTATCTCTTAGCATAAGTAATAGTGAACAGGTTATTGAATCGGTGATTTCACATCAAGCAGATTTAGGATTCATTGAAAGTACCAGTTTAAGCAATCAGACCAATTGTTTTGCCTTTGCTAAAGATGAATTAAAACTCTTTGTGCATAAAGATCATCCTTTAGCCAAAGAAAAAACGGTTGATATTAAAACACTTAAAAATCACCCATTTATTCTCAGAGAAAAAGGCTCTGGAAGTCGCACAATTATTGAGCAAACCCTGTTGCCATTATTTGATTATCAATTGAATTTATTCTTGGAGCTTGGTAGTAGTGAGGCTATTATTCTTGCGGTATTAAATAGCAACGCCATTGGCTGCATTTCACTATCTGCCTTGCACAATCAATCAAACATTCACCTCCTTGAATGTCCTGAAATGAAACTTGAAAGAGACCTACTTATTGTGCAAAATAAACGCGCGCACATCTCAGAACTTACCGAAGAGTGGCTTGATTGGGTTACTAATAAATAATTTCAATCCAACACATAAGTTTTAACAAATTTTATTTATATAAGAGTCCACATAAACTAACACCATAACAATATTTAACAGGTGTTTATCATGACTCAGAGATTACATGGTTTTCTAGAAAAAATTCCGACACCAATGGCTGGTTTAGCCCTTGGTATTTCAGGTTTAGGTTGTTGTGCTGAAAATGCATTGCCAGCCAATCATAGCTTACAAATCGCTTCAGCAATTATTGCTGGTATTTTATTATTATTTGTCGCTGCTAAATTTATTGTTTGGCCTCAGAAGCTGCGTCAAGACCTTGCTCATCCTGTTGTTGGCAGTGTTGTACCCACTTTTGCCATGGCATTAATGATTATTTCCAATAGCATTAATTATGCAAGTCATCTTGCTGCCGAGCTTGTATGGATTTTTGCGGTGACTATTCACTTGCTCTTTTTAGCGGCATTTATTTATCATCGTATGCGTGAATTTAAACTACACCACATGGTGCCATCATGGTTTGTGCCACCTGTTGGCATTATCGTTGCCGATGTTGTTTTCCCTGGTGGTGTGCTACAACCATTGGCAAGTGCGTTGTTATATTTTGGTTTAATCAGCTATGCCATCTTATTGCCACTAATGCTATATCGTGTGATGTTTACGCATGAGATTCCTGATGCAGCTAAACCAACCATTGCGATTTTTGCAGCCCCTGCCAGCTTATCATTAGCGGGCTATTTAACGGTTACCCAAGACCCATCCCCTGTTATCGTGATGCTACTATTTGGCATCGCGATATTAATGACTGCAATGATCTATTTAAGCTTTGTTAAATTAATGAGCTTAAGCTTCTCCCCTGGGTTTGCGGCATTTACTTTCCCAATGGCTATTGGCTCAACTGCATTATTTAAAACCGCTTACTGGGCAGAGCATACTTTAAATCTAGCACCGCAATATGTTAGCCAAATTTATTATCTGGCAGTATTTGAGCTCATTATTGCTGCACTCGTTATTGGTTATGTTGCATGGAAATACTTCTATCATCTTGTCATTGAAAATCTATTTGTTGCTCAAGCTGCTTCTTCTACCAACTAACTGGAGTTACGCACTTTAGAAAAAAACTATGATTTCATAAACACCCCGTCAGCCTACGGCTGCCACCCCTCTTGAAA
>JAHDDB010000031.1 GCA_020629575.1 Caedibacter sp.
CTTAATCACGCACTTGAGATGCTGTGCTGGGATGAGGATGTTATGATGCCAGTAGGCGGTGCCAAAGCACGCAATAGCGCATTAGCTAGTCTCACAACAACGATTCATCAGCAGTTAAATTCACCTGAAGTGGCGAGTCGTTTACAGGATGTCGATGACAGCGCTTTAGATCAATGGCAATTAGCTAATATTAAGCATATGCGTAAAGCTGTTGTTAATGCGACGATTTTGCCTGAGCATTTAGTGGCGGACTTGGCAGTGACAACCAAAGAGTCGACACAAGCATGGCGCACACTGCGTGGTCAAAACAATTGGCATGACTTCATGCCGCTTTTGAGCAAAACCGTTGCCTTGGTAAAACAAAAAGCAAAGATCAAAGCAGAGTATTATGGTGTTGATGCCTATGATGCCCTGCTTGATGAGTTTTCCCCAGGTGTCAATAGACAATACATCGATCCGATATTTGATGAGCTTAAACACTTTTTGCCGCAAACCATTCCAATGATTATTGATAAGCAAAGCAGTAAGGTGAGTTTGCCATTTAACCAAAGCTTTGCCATCGATAAGCAATATGCATTATCACAAGATCTTATGCGTGTTATTGGTTTTGATTTTAACCATGGTCGCATTGATACTTCACAACATCCTTTTTGTGGAGGGGTGCCCTCAGATGTACGCATTACCACGCGCTATAATGAACAGGACTTTTTATCCAGTGCCTTAGCGGTATGTCATGAAACAGGACATGCCTTATATGAAATGGGTTTGCCGCAAAAGTATATTACACAACCTGTAGCCAAAGCATTAGGCATGGCAGTGCATGAGAGTCAATCATTGCTTGTTGAAATGCAAGCGTGTAGTAGCCCTGAGTTTATTGCTATTCTTGCGAAATATGCACAACGTCACTTTGGTCAAAATGACAGCTTATCAAAAGATAATTTGATGATGCATTTATTAAAGGTGAGACCTGATTTTATTCGTGTTGATGCCGATGAAGTTACTTATCCACTGCATGTGATCTTGCGCTATGAGATTGAAAAAGCGCTCTTTACTGATGAAATCACGGTGGCAGATTTGCCGGCTATTTGGCAAGAGAAGATGAGCGCTTATCTTGGGGTCGATACGACGAATAATTATAAAGACGGTGTCATGCAAGATGTACATTGGTCATCTGGTGATTTTGGTTATTTCCCATCCTATGCATTAGGGGCGTTATTGGCAGCGCAATTATTTGCTGAAGCTAAGCGTAGTAATCCAGAAATTATGCCAAGTATTGCACGAGGTGATTTCAAGCCATTAATGAGCTGGCTTAATCATAATATTCACCAATACGGCTTGCTATATACGTTTGATGAGTTGGTCACAAAGGCTAGTGGTAAGAGTTTAGATGCGAGTGCTTATATCGCGCATGTTAAAGCGCGTTATATGATGTAGCCTTTGAATTTTAGAATTGCTGAACACCGGCAACTTGCCATAAATGCTCACCATCTTTGCGTGTGAAGTGCCAGATTTCTTCAAAGTTTTGCCAGTCACTATGGGCATCTTCTTTGACTTGTCCAACGAACATGACACTTGCAATATATTGATTCTCTTGACGATCACAGCTCATGACTTTGCAGCTCAAATCTTTAAATTGCGCTAACTCATCATTGTGCTCGATGTCATTTAAGACACTGTGATAGAGATCTTCAGTGATATAGCTTTTGATCTTTTCAAGACCTTCTTTATTGTTTAAAGCTTGTAGTTGATTAAATAAGTTTAACGCTTGGTGATTAAAGACGGTCTCGGGTGTGCCATCAGCCAATTGACCATTAACGATGCCATTACTTACTGGCGCTGAGTGGTTGTGTTCAGTTGCACTTTCTTGTGCATTGCCTGTAAAGGCATTTGCAGCGCTATGCAATGGTGATGCTTGGTTAGGTGAAGCATTATTGTTGCTATTGTGCATTTGTTGCTGCATGGCTTTTCTACGCATAAAGAAAACAAAAAGCGCGATCAATGCGATAACGATAAGTAGTCCTGTCATACCGTGCGCGCTAAAAAGCCAAGCAAAAAGTGCACCCAATCCAAGGGCGGTTAAGATCTTGCCAAAGGTGCCCATACCACCTTTTTTCTGAGCAGTGCTGCCAGCAGCTGTGCTATTGTGTGTTTGTGTCGGTGCTGAGCGACTATAACCATGGCTTGAGCCACCGCCAAAACGCTTAGCTTCAGCTAACTGAAAGCCTGACATCGCTAACAGCATAAATGAGAATATCACGCCAATTTTCTTAAGCATCGTATTGTATCCTTTGGTTTTGCTAAATGAAATCTTGCCAATCATAACCAAAAGCTGCCGTAGAAACTAGTTGAATATTTCAGCAGGGTGGTTGATGTTTGGCTCTGTTAGTCAGGGGGTGATTTAAAAATAAAACGCGCGTATAAATAGCTAATGAGAATGGGAAAATTGAAATGCTCAACCATATCTGATAAAAATCGCGTTTGAAAAATAGGGAACTGTCAGATTGAATCTAAACTTCTGCATAATTGATGTGTGCAACATATTAGGATAATATCGAACTTAAACAATAGCTATCAATCTAGTGGTAAGGCATATGAATGCACTTGAAGACATAAATCTAATAAAGCTAAATCTGCACGATATAACACTGCTTATGAGGACTTTTAATGAGCTTGGGTTATATCAGTCTGGGAATACCTTAGCAAATGAATTTGCAGCAAGACTAATTGAATGTAGCAAAACTAACTGGTCATTAATTAAATTATATTTTAATGATGAAGCAAGTTTAACTGAAGTGTGTCATGAATTTATTAAAACATGCCAGAACCACAAAGAACTACTTGCTCCACAAGATATATTGGCTTGCTGGGATTATCATAATGTGATTACCAATCAATCTATATTAAATGCAATTGAGCCGCTTTGCCTTGAAAAAAAGGATGTCAATATTTTTAGTTATGGGATTGGTAATGGAGAATATGAGCTATCATTAAAATCATTTTTAGAGGAAAAATATTCAATCAATGTTGGTGTTTATGGATATGATCCCTATCCTGATATTAAATCAAATAGTATATGTTATGTAACTCCTGAAGAAAGTGAGCAACCATCCTATGATATTATCATTGCTCGATGGGTATTGCATCATGTCGAAGATAACTGCCGCTGGAGTGAGTTTTCATCTTTCCTTCGATGCTTATCTCAGCATGGAAAAGCAATTATTATCGAGCATGGTTATACTGAAAAGCCGCCAGAAACTCTTCATGAAAAGCTTCTGGCATTCTTAAATGCAACCTATGATGTCATCACCAATTATCACTTACGACCATCGGGATTTATTAACCATAATCAAACGAATCATTCTTTTTATATCAACTATCTGAATATGGATGATATTGCAAGAATTGGCAGTGGGTATAATGTTACAGTTACGACGCTAGGTCCAAAATTTCCACAGCAAACAGAAGTAGTCATCACAAGATAAAAAACCATTTTTTTGTGCCAGCAAAAAGTATTGCTGGCACTACCCCATTTATGATGCGTTAACCCCCACCATAAATTTCTTAAGACTATTGTTAAACATTCAACTTAACTGTTCGGAATGATATCCAAGCTTTTCGCACAATAAAATTGTTATATTTTCAGTAATTTAACTCCAGATATCAGGGATTTCTCCTGCTATAAATGCAGGCAAAGTGCGTAAATATATATAAATTTTGATTGTAATTAATTATGATGTCTCATGACTAAACTTTAGCTATAAAAATAAAGATAGATAGATAATGGAATTGAAATCATGCACATGGCAAGATGTTGCCCAATCGGTAAAGCAAGAAAACAAAGAATTATTTGATGCAATTGAAGATATTGTATCAGTGGATGATGTTTTCTATGAAGGAACCTATTGTTATGGTGAAAACATTCTACTTAATGGGAAGGTCCAAACTAATGGAATACTAGATGATTTAAACTATGCACATATTCCCTTGTCAATAGTTCTATCAAATAATGTTGAGCTTTATATTGATAATAGCACTCGAACAATTCCATTAAATTTATTGCATCAGGGTGACATCTTTGGAACGTATGAAATTCTTGACGCGTTATGTAACATCAATGCTAAACCACTTTGGTCAATTACTGCTGGAAGTAAAAGCATATTTTGTTTACAAAAGCTAACTGAAGTATCAAGACTTAAAAAGCTACAACAGCATTTCCATCTTAAAAATGATATATTTCCAGCAACCTATCATCAGCATTATCACCTGTTTAAAGCGATTGCTGAGTCTCAGTCATGGACATGCAAAATCTTGTTTTTCCCTAAATCGATTGTAGAGCCCGTCATCAAACGCAAGCCTTCCCATCATTTATTAACTGATTTCATTACACAATACTCATGGAAATCAGTAAATTCATCTGTGGAGATGATGAAAAATTCATTACATTGGGAAAAATTATCACTAACATTGTCCCAATATAATATCAAACTGGATCAACAACACATTGAAACTTTAAAACACTTAATTCAAATTCATAAAGGTAAAGCGCCAGCATTTAGAGTATCTACATCAATGGATGCCCCTATTGATGAAATCAAATATGCATTATCAGAAATCTATCAATGCCGATATCCACCAGATATAATTTCTCTGGCTGGAACAGCCGAGAGTTCCACTGTAAAAAGTGTATATTACTCGTTTTTACACCCGACACTTTTAGATGGTAACGTTGTATTATCTGAAAACTTAAGAAGCTATTATGCTTTTTGTGAAAAGATTTCCTATACACTTAATTGTATTAACCATAATAACAAAGATATGCCACTTCCCATTAATATATACAGCTCTAAGAAAGATATATATGACAATAAGTTAGTGAGATCAAGCCATGAGATAGGCATAGATATTGCTACTGATAATTTATCCAGTTCTAGATTTTTCCGTGCTTGTGCTGAAGTCATTTTTTAGAGTAAGTAATAATTTAAACTCATCACAATCAAGACTCATTCCTTCAGAAAAAGACTTTATACAATCTAATGATGAAAAAATTTGCCGTACTTCATTGTTAAAGTCATCGCCATGATCATAAGTTAGGTATTTTTGTGCTAAGTAATATTGTAATGAAGCATCTGTTGCCAGGCTTAAATTACTCGTTACGTCATCTAAATTTAGGTACCTTAGTAAGAAACAGGCTTGAAAAATTGATCCCAACATTAATGCACGTGTAATGCATATATCTTTAATTGGTACAGACTCACTGGCTTGATCAAAGTTGACAGGAAATCCACCCGAAAGAATGGTTATGGTATTACCGTTGTCTGTCTTTAATTTAATATCGTTTTGTAATGGTTTATTGCTATCAACTGATTTTAGAAGTGATTTGAATTCCTTGTCTTCAGAGCTAGCACTAATCAAAAAGATGTCATGACATAAGTGCTCTTTAAAATTAAAGTCCACACTAATATCTTTTCCTGTTGTTCCTATAATGACTTCTGAATTATGAATTAATTCATCCAATGTTGAAGCCAATTCAACGCTGCTTTTATCTTTCAGTGATTTGCACTTTTCAGACTCTGTATCAAAAGCAATGACTTCATAGCCATTATTAACAAGCTCTCTTGATAAGGCAGCCCCGATATTACCTAACCCAACCACTCCATATACCTTATATTGTGAATAAGGTAATTTGCTGATTTTTTGTAAAACGGTTTTTACCACTTTACTGACAATTTTAGGAGATTCTAATATTTTTTTAACCGCAGATAACGCGGGCTTTAAAATGGGTATATTCATATGTTGAGAAGCACTATTGTACAGACCTCCTCTTGTATGCTCTATGACAATCACACTATATTTATTCTTCAAATAACGAGGAATTTCCTCTAACGCCCTGCCGCCTTCATCTAAAATAATGATGTTATCAATATTATTTGCATCCTCGATGTCAGCTAATGCATATTGCCACATATCTCTAATTGTCTGTTTTATTGCAATAGAAAACTCTCCTGGCTTTATCGTGTGGTTAATGGTGTGAATGTTAATTCCTTTACCTCTCAAAGTTTGAATAGCAGGAAAATAATCGGAATACAACTTACCAGCAAATCTAATTTGTTCTGGTATTGCACCTGCACACAATAAACCATCAAATAAGCATAGCTCCGTTTCCATTAAGTGCTGTACACCAATCACATAAGATCTTGATAAAATATTTTTCAAATAAACCCGACTTGTGTCTGATAGGTCATTCATCATATCATCAACCAAATCCACTTGATACGGTGACATTTTACTTTTAAATTGATTTACAACATACATCGTAACCCCCTTGTATTTAAAGATTTATATTATCTGCTGAAGCTAATCTTTTAGCATAAGCATAATCATTATAAGAGGATTCACTTTTAGATAATATAAACTCAAAAGGTAATATACGTATCAAAATCTGAAATACACATAAATGAGCTAATCTTTAACGCTCAAACATGAATATTACAACACCTATATCCCTATTAGGGTTTGATCTTAAAATGCAGATATCCATGCCAAAATTTATATATTCCTTTAATTTTTGCCTCTAGATGGGGGCTATTAGCAAGCAAGGCAACCTACGTTTAAGTGACGGGGTAGTTCACTTAAAGATAAGCTATCTGCACTGCTAAATAATAACTAATTTTACTCAATAAATCTACAAACAGACTTGTAATCATTTAGAAAAATGTAAAAATATACATCTTATATCCAAACTAAATAATCACCACCGTATTCACCCAAACCATAATAAGACTAACAAATATAAAGCAAGCAAGTAGACCAAACAAAAATAACTCATTCATCATCATTACCCCAGTTAAGAGTGATCGCACACATGTTGAGTATAGCCAAAGAAATAATGATGGTTTGCAATTATAAACTATACTCAACCTAAGAATGATCAGATGGAACCTAAACAAACAATGGATATAAGAAATAAACTCCCTTTCTATAGTGGACTATGCTTGCTACTGGGCTTGGTTGAATCTGCTATTGCAGCAAATGTTGTCGATAATCATGACCAAGATGATTTGCATCCTACGATGGCATTGCATAATTCAGATAATCGCTTGGATAATCACTGGTACTTTGGTCCAACACTAGAGGCGCGCTATACCCATAGTCGTTTGAATCTTTTTAATGTCGTTGGCACAGCCGTAACATCTGAATGGATGGGTGGTGCTATTTTTGGTGTGATTAGCACCTATAATCATTGGCAAGCGCATTGGTATATCCATGGAGCGGCAGGAACAGGACGCGTTAATCTGCGCGCAAATGATTATAATATTGATCAACACACTAATCTTGAGCATTACTTTGCAACGTCAACTTTAAGCCTTGGTTATGAGTTTATTCAAGGAAGATTTCATATAACTCCAGGTGTTTACATCACGGCAAATTACTCAAAATATCGTACGACTGAACCGATGATGTTGGCCTTGATCAATACCAGTGGCACCAATCAGGATGATCTATATTTGCATGCAGGGGTATTGCAATCTAGTACATTTCATTTTAATCATCATTTTTCAATCTCCAGTCGCACTGAGCTTGGTTATATTTATTATAACAATACGCAAGTGGATTTTTATCAAGCCAATGGTCTAGGCACGCTATCACAATCGACTACGAATCATGGTGGATTGTATTCATTATTAGGTGTTAGCTTTAATTTTGATAGCAGTTATGGACGTTTTATTATTGTGCCATGGGCAAGCTATATTTATGTTCCCGCAAAAAACAATAGCATTAACAGCAATGTGAGTGCTGTTGGCTTGAAGCTTTTGTATCTTATTTAGTGCATTGCGCTTGATTGGGAATATACAAGCTCTGACCAATATAAATCTTATTGCTGTTTTTGATCCTGTTATACTTTGCCAAGCAATTTGTTGTAATTTTGTGATGCTTGGCAATTAATGACAATGTATCGCCTTTTTTAATAACATAGTCAGAAGCTTCGCCAAGTAACTTTATTTGCGAAGCATAACAAAGCGGGTTAAGTAGAAATAGCGCCAGAATAAGCGCTATGGTTTTATGAATCATTAATTAATTAGCAAGCGTGTGCTGCTGGAATCACAAGCTTTTGACCCACGAGAATCTTAGATGGGTTGGTGATGTTATTTTCTTTAGCAATACAGTTGGCGCCTTTAGTTTTTGATAAGCCATGTGCTACAGCGATATCATACAATGTATCACCTTTTTTAACAGTATATGTTGCATTACCAATAGCTGTTGGTGCTGGAACTTCAGCTGCGGCTGCAGTCGGTTGGCTATGCATTACAGGTTGCTCTTGACCGATTGCATTGTTCTCTTCATTTGAGAAATAGTTGCTTGGCCCCATCGGGATCGTGTAAGTCAAACCAATAGAAGCCGTTGCTTGCCCCATGTTGTGACCACCTTGTGGTAACCAGTTGTATTGGTATTGTGCAAATACATTCAAGGTGCGAGACAATTGGTAACCAGCACCCACTGCAACAACAGGTCTGAAAATCTTGCTGTAGTTATCATTAGCACCAACACGGTTCCATGCATAACCTGCTTTGCCAAATACATTAAACTGTTTGTTGCCACCAAAGTAGTATTTACCAACTAAGAATAATGGCACATTCCAAACATTGATTTTGTTACCTGCTGTTTTTGATACTTGGTTTGCATATTGCAAATCCATTTCTGCACCAACGCTAACGCTGCGATTTAAAGCGTAGTCATAACCTACTAAACCACCTAAAGCTACACCACCTTTGTGGTTTGCAAAACCATTTTGTGCAAATGAATAACCAACGTTACCACCAACAACTAAACCACTTTGTGCGCCAGCATTTGCTGCAGAGATGCTTAATAATGCAATGGCTGATAAGCCAATTATTTTGTTCATTTTTGTCATGAGATAAACCCCCTATAGATTTGTTTTGTACCAAAGACCTATTTTTGGTTCGCGCAAATTAACGCAAAAAATTGGAAAAATCAAATACGATACGCTTATTTCTATTAACATTACGTTTATTATGACCAATGTTTGGCTATACTGGCCAAGGAGTTGATGGAAAGATAAAAAGGAAATTGTTATGCCTCTCATTCAAATATATTTTGGTCGCAGGTATCACCCCGTTAGTTATGGCATTCGTTGGGTAACGCGTTCACATTTCTCACATGTCGAGCTGCAAGTTGATGATGATTGCTATAGTAGTAATGGTTCATTAGGTGTTTATAAGCGCAGCTATGATGATTTACGTCAATCTCAAGATATGCTAGAAACATGGTGTACAGAAATCAGTGACGCACAAAAGAATAGTCTGATTAGTTTTTTAAATAATCAACTTGGCAAGAAGTATGATTATTCATCCGCCTTGGGTCTTGGCTTATGGCGTCGTGACTGGATGGATGAGCATGATAAATGGTTCTGCTCAGAGCTTATTGATGCCGCATTTAAAGCGGCAAAATCACCGCTAACCAACAGTGACTTTGCTTCACATCGCTTAACGCCGAATGATTTAAGAACCTCATTGGCAATAAAGCGCGAAAAGCTTGAGAAAAATATTCACAACAAGAGTTGGTGGCAGAAATTAAAGTTTTTTTAGAGCGGCATTATTAATGCGATAATGACTTGTCATCGCTCTTTTGTTGATTTTTAGCTTGTAGATAACTTTTTTCAATTCGACCAAAAAGATCAAATTGAGATTTAACCTCTTTGCATGGGAAAGTTGCTTCCATAACGCCAAGCACGTAATAAGTAAATGGCAATACTTCCTTTATTGACAAGATATTATTGTATGCATCCAAGCGTGATAGATTTGCCATAATGATGCTATTAAATGTATCGATATCTAAATTGATAGGCTCATCTTTGGCATTGGCACAAAACAATGGTTTTTCCTGTATTTCGCGGGAAAAGACATCAGCGGCAATAAGCCAATTCTCAGTATCATCGAGGATTCCGCGCGCGCGTTGATTATCAGTAGGATTATCTGAATAATAAAGCTTAAGATAATCAGCAACGGTCATATCATTCAACGATGATTGGACTGCCATGCTTGCTGCTGCCGTGCTATAAATTGGCAGTACAATACATAGCATCGAGAATAAGAGAAAGAAAATAGTCTTTTTCATCTATTTACGGCTTTAATTTCTTTAGTGCATTAATAATTGATTGTGTTTCAGTAATTGTTACAAAATCAATCGCAGCAGTGGCAGCATAGACTGGGTAAGCGTGATCATTTGTCACATTTAAATCTTTAGAAAATTTACTTAATAAGTTTTTGTAACGATCAAAGCCCTTCATATACGCTTGCATAAATTGATTATTTTGCAGTGTTTCAGTTGCTACTTTATAGCTACAAACTTTGGCAGGATCCGTGGTGTAATAGAACTGCATATAAACATTAGCATCATGCAAGAACTTAATGCTATCCAATAATTTATTGTTGTCTAATAACTTATTAAAGGCATTGACTGATCCTAGAATATTTTGATAAAGATCAGTGCCGCGCGAGGCTTTAACGGCTAGAATACAGTCATTCTCTGAGAATTTTTGATAATTATCAACGGATTTAATCGTTGATGTATAAGCGATACCTGCTGCTTTGATGATCTTCTTAGGCACGGCATATGCTTGCGCCATACCATCATAATAACGAACTTTAGCGGTGTCTAAATCAACTTTTTGTGTTTTACCAATTGTGCCTAACAATGATTTTGTTGTTGTGTAGGTCATCGGTTGCGCCGCACCGCTCATCATCTTTTTCATAATGGCGTGATATTCATCCATGTTTTGATCGGCGTCATTAAATTTTACTTTCGATAAATTAGTTCCTAATTCAATCGTGTTAATGCCCATTTGCATAGAGAGCCCTAAAAAAGGCCAAAAAGACTTAAATTTTGTCCAACCGCTATATGTTCTTGCTTCTGCTACTGCACTATCAGCCCATTGCTTATGATCAGCAAGTACAGCCTGTGCCTGTTTGTTTACCTCAGCATTACTTTGATTGATTGCATTAACAAATGCCTCAACTCTTGCCGTGGGATCCACGTAAGTGTTGTGTGCATCATTAGCAGCATAGGCTAGCGAACCACTAAATATCAATGTACTGCATATGCCTAACGTGGTGATTGCTTGCCTTCTCATTTTCGACTCCTTTTATGATTTTTGCTATAACATTCTTGTCAATATCATTATGCAATATAACATTGCAGTTAATAACTTAGCACAATAATAGACATTATTGATACTAATGGATTCATCTTGATGATCAAACTCGTATTATTACTATGAATTGAGATGATACATCGATGCATTGACATAAACTATATTAACTATTTTTTAAAAAAACAATATACGTAATATTACGTATTCTCACATGCGGCTTTACTTTTGACATAAAAAACTATGAAGAAACAAAGAAATAACTATCAACAAAAAAGAAATTAAGTATAATGATAATAATTAATTATTAATTATTAAATGTCGTTGAATTTTTCCCAGAAGAGCTGATCGCTCCCTGAGCGTAAGTCGAAGGGAGTGCTAATAAATTTGACATGTAAGTACCTAAACAATAGTTTCTTGGTAATAATGGATATTTGGGTCAAGCCAGAATATGACAACTCGCTGTCATTCTTGGACTTGATCCGAGAATCTAAAAAACACCTGATAATATTTGCATAGGTACTTATTATACTGGCTTCAACTTATGTTCAGCCAGCGACTGAGTGTTGATAGATGATAAAGTTGTTATAACC
Source organism: Caedibacter sp. (assembly GCA_020629575.1). Lineage (GTDB taxonomy): Bacteria > Pseudomonadota > Gammaproteobacteria > Francisellales > Francisellaceae > Caedibacter. The sequence goes on from JAHDDB010000031.1 coordinate 11,761, forward strand.
TAATTGTGTAATTTAAGAAGGATGTAGTTATGAAAAAAGTGATTATTGTTGGTGCGACGGGTACGATTGGGCAAGGTGTTTGTGATACATTGCAAAACCATGATTATGAGGTTGTGAAAGTATCACGTTCAGGTGGTATTGGAGTGGATATTACCGATCTTAACTCGATCAAAGCCATGTATGCCAAGATTGGTTCATTTGACGCCTTGGTATCGACCACGGGTAAAGTAACTTTTAAAGCGTTAACTGAAATGACGGAAGCGGATTTTGTGCTTGGGCTTCACAATAAATTGATGGGACAGGTCAATCTCGTGCAAGAGGGATTAAAATATATTAACGATAATGGTTCATTTACGCTAACCACAGGGATTTTAAATCAAGAGCCTATCGCCCTTGGCGCCTCGGCAGCAATGGTTAATGCCGCACTTGAAGGCTATATCAAAGCCGCAAGCTTAGAGCTGCGCCAACAAGTGCGTATCAATGCGGTAAGCCCAACGGTTATCACCGAAGCTCTTGCATCTTATGCACCATTCTTCCCTGGTTTTGAATCAGTATCAGCACATGAGGCAGCAGGAGCTTATCTAAGATCAGTTGCTGGCATTGAAACTGGCAAAGTTTTTAAAGTGGGGTTTTAATGGTTTAAACACTTTACGACATCTAAAGCTGCGGCTTTACGCGCGGGTAGCAAGCCGCTTAATATCCCTAAGCTGACGACGGAGATAAATGCCAATAATACCGCAAAGGGTGAGATGAACCAGATAAACTGGGTCTCTTGTACGAATTTTGAGGCGATATATAAGATCAACTCATAGCTGCCAACGCCAAGAATAAAGCCGATAATGCCAGCACTTAAGCACAGTAAAATGGCTTCAATCAAATAGCTCCAAAAAATTGTGCGATCTCCGGCACCAATAGCTTTTAATAAACCGATTTCATATAGATTTTCAGAAATTGATGCTAGCATCATATTGGTAATGCCAATACCTGCCACAACAAGTGACACGATCGAGATCACGGCGAGCATTAACGTGAAGATATTTAAGAAAGTCTGGATATTATGCAGTAGATCAATATCCGGTGACACCATAAAGGTGCCGCTATTGCCATATTTGCTGGTGAAGTAATTTTTAAGCGCATCACTGACTGGAATGACAGCGTTTACATCATCAACACTAAAATAAAACTGCGCTAAAAAGCTCCAATTTACCTTTTGTAAATAGGTAAAAGGCAGGAGAACCTGGGTGTTGATATTATTCCAAGCATCACTGCTTGAGCTTGATTTTTTCTTTAGCACGCCAATGACAAAGCAGGTATAACTACCACCATAATCACCAATCTTAATAACATTACCAATCGCGCGTTGCGTTGGAAAAAGCTCGCGATTAATATCATTACCAATAATACAAACGTTGTCAGCATTTTGAATATCAAGTGCTGAGAAATTTCGTCCTTGCGCTAAGTGTGTATTCACAATAGGTAAGAAATATTCATTAACACCTTGAATTGAGATTTGATTTTGATGCACTTTGTTACTGTTAAAAATCACACTATTGGCATAGCTGCTAATCGAAGGCGATAGCATAGTAATCTGTGGAAAAATTTGCTTTATTGGGATGAGATCATCTTTAACCGAAAGTTGCTCAAATGCGGAATTGCTATGATCTGATGCTGATTGCATCCAATTTTTGTAGGCATAGAATAATACCGTTTTTGCGCCCAATTTATCATAAGACGCTAGAATTTTATCCTTAGCATATTGTCCAAGCGTCATCATCACAATAATGGAAGCAACACCGATAATTACACCCAAAGCAGTCAATAGTGTTTGACCTTTTTTGATCATCAAGGTGCGCAAGGCTAAAGCAAAAAGCCGTGTTAAAGCATGTATGTAGCTACTGCTTGAGCTTGGCTTTTGTTTATTACCGTGGTCTTGAATTATATCCTGCTTGGCAGACGAATTTGTTTGGTTGTCCTTTTTAATATCCGCAAGCACTTTACCATCTTTAATCTCAATAGTGCGCGGCGCAAACTCAGCAATTTCCTTATCGTGTGTTACTAAAATGATTGTTTTTCCGCGTTGATTGAGTTTGGTTAATAGCGCCATAATGTTCTGAGTATTATGACTATCCAAATTACCCGTTGGTTCATCGGCAAGGATAATATCGGCATCACGCATCAATGCTCTAGCAATTGCGACACGTTGTTGCTCACCGCCTGATAGCTCTTTAGGATAATGATCTAGGCGATGGGCAATACCGACTTCTTTAGCAATGTCATGTGCCTTTTGTTTTAATGCTTTGCGATCATGTTGAATGTTGATCGGGTAATTCATCGGTAACAGGATGTTATCCAGCACACTAAGCTTGGGTAATAGATGAAATTGCTGAAATACAAAGCCGATATGTTTAGCACGTATCTGTGCTAGCTTACGACTATCAGCATGTGCAAGTGACTCGCTATTGATTTTGATATTGCCTGATTCAAGTGTCAGCATTGCACCGAATAAATGCAGTAGCGTTGACTTGCCTGATCCTGACGCCCCGACAATGGCAACAAAATCACCTTGTGTGATGTTTAGATTAATATCATGTAGCACAGGTGTTGATTTCATTGCGCCATGGTAGCTAAAACTAAGATTACTTACCTCATACGCCAAACTCATATGGCTATACTCCGCTAAAATAATCGATTGGCTCAACTTGATCACCGACCGTTAAGCCTTTGGTGATTTCAACATCTTGTGTGGTTTGTATGCCTAAGCTGACTTCTTGCATTTTACCATTGCTCAATTTGACATAATTATGCCCATCTTGAATGCGAATATATTGTTTAGGAAGGGCGATGACGTCGTGCTTTTCATCAATGTAAATATCACAAACAACATTCATTCCGGGAAGCAAATCAGCATTTTTCGTTGTAACGAGTACTTTAATTGGGTAAGTCGTTTGTTGTGTCGAATTAAATGACGTTCCCGAATTATTTGGCGAGGGTGCGAGAGCGACGCTAGTAATAACACCATTAAAGCTAGTATCGTTGTTAGCTGATGCTTTGATCATGACTTTTAAGCCTTTTTTCATTTGCAATATGTTTGATTCAGTAATATTTGCGGTAACATAAAGCTTCGATAAATCATCAACTTTGAGAATGAAGTCACTGTTTTGAGTGCTGCCAGAACCTTGGGTGACATACTCACCTTCAGATTTCTTGATATAAACCACTGTGCCTGCATAAGGTGCTCTAATTGGATAGACCTTCTCTGGTGATTGTAGAGAGCTAACGATACTCACAAGAGGGTCACCTTGAATGACGTGTTGTCCTAGATCGACATAGATTTTTTGGATATAGCCTGCATAGGGTGCGGTGACTACGGTTTCTTTGTTGGCACTAACTTCTCCGGCAGCGGAGATTTTGTTTATCAGCGTTTTTTTGCTTACTGTATAGGGCGTATTCGTTGTGGCTAATGGCTGACTGGTTTTAGCAAAGAAGTAATAATAAAGCCCATAGCCAAGCGCAATTAGGATGATAATGATAATTAGCCATTTAATGATTCTTGAAAACATAACGCTCAATGTCTCCTTTATAGAAATGATATTGATAGGTGTCTTTTAATAAACTTGCATAGAGATTGAGCATCGTTTGCTCAGCCGTTTGTAAGCTACTTAATGCATTGATTAAATCAAGGTAAGACTGACTTCCAGCTTGAAAATTACGTTTCACCGATGTGTAACTTTCTTTGGCGTATTTCTGCAGTTCAATCGCTGTTGGCAAGGTGTCATATTGGTTTTTGAAATCATTGAGTAAATCCGCAAGCGTTTTTTGCACATCGAGTATGTTGCCTTGATTGTCATATTGATTTTTAAGCTTTGTTTCTTCGGCAATGACGATATTGCGATCCAACGTGCCACCATCAAATAGGTTAAAACTCAATGTTAAGGTCGCATTCCAGCTAAACTCTTTGCGTGCACTAATGCCACTAAAAAAACCATTTTGTGCATAAGGATTTTGATAACCACCATTGATGGAGAAGGAGGCGTTTGGCCAGTAATTACGTTTTGCTTGATTGATACTCCAATCATCTTTTTGCTGTTGTAATTGCCATAATTTATATTGATAGAGATATTGCTCAGAGAAGTGTGTTAATGCTTTAGGGATATCTTTTAGATCTTGTAATGCCAATACATTAAAGCTGAAATCCTGAGGGCTAAAAGCACTAATCCCCATGCTCTTTAGTAACTTCTGCTTGGCAACTTTAAGGCTTTGTTTTTGTTGCTTTAACGTAATCTCGGTACTTAAGAGCTGCGTTTTTAAGTTTAGCTCATCCGAGCGTGATTTAAGCCCTTGTTTATATAGGGTGTTGGCGCTTAAATACTGTGTTTGATATTGCTGATAAAGTGTTTCTTGCAATTTAAGGTTGTGTACACTAAGCGAGTATTGGATAAAATTTTCAGCCACTTCTTGGATTAGCTGGTCTTTAGCATAGCGATAGTTAAGTTGATCAATCGCGGTTTGGATCTTGGCTTGGTAATAGTTGGTGATCTTAATACCATTTTGACTAAAATCTTCCGATAACTGCAAGCCAAAGGTATTCCCTGTATTAAATTCTGTGCTATTGACTGCGCTGTATGTCGTATCACTTGCTGTTGATGTGCTGACTAAGTCAAGCTTTGGCAAGAATGCGGCAAAAGCATTGTCTTTTTGCAAAGTGCCAATGTTAAGTTGTGATTGTTGCGATTTTAAACTCGGAGAATGGTCAATTGCGTATTGCACCGCTTGCTGCAAACTAAAGCTTTTGCAAAACCCAAAAGAAGCCGTCGTGCTTAACATGCATAGACTAAGATATTTTAGATACTGGTTCATGGGAGTTTAGCAGTCAGCAGGTTTAGGAATGATGAGGGTTTGTCCTGCTGCTAAGCGATTTGGATCAGTGATTTTATTGGCTTTAGAAAGACAGGTCATACTGATATTATTCTTGCGTGCAATGCTATATAAGCTATCGCCAATCTCGACTTTATAAGTTACTGGTTGATGATTATCTACAGCGTTAGCAATTGCTGAAATTTCTTGAGTTTTTGTTTCAGGTGCACCGACTGCCTCAACGATTTTGGTTGTGTTATTGTCGGTAGACGCCTTGTCTGTTGTGGTTTTGTCATTATTGCTTACTGTTGAAGATGTATTGTCTTTAATAGCTTGTTCTGTCGGTGCTGTGGTAGTTGACTCTTTGTGTTGACTGCTAAATTGTGCACAACCTGCTAACAATAGTATTCCGGCTGCAAGAATATAAAGTTTCTTTTGCATAACTCACTCCTTCTTTTGATGATACCTCACCAGTGTAGCTATAAAGCATAAGTGCTGCAAAAGATTTACGGCTGAATTGTGGAGTACAGGTCTGTACTGTTTGTGAACCATTATAAGGATGAGAGGCAATAGGATGAGTCAGATTGCTATCGTACGCAAATGATATAAATCATTTTGATAATAGTTTGTTACTCAATATGAGCTATGCTTATGGCGGTATGTTATTCCATATCACCTAATGAGTGCTCACCTTTAATGCGCACAAAGATTTCTTCACGATGTACTGACACCTCTTTAGGTGCGTTTATGCCTAGACGAACTTGATTTCCTTTGACGCCCAAAACAGTGACTGTTACTTCGTCCCCAATCATGACAGTCTCGCCAATTTTTCTTGTTAAAATTAACATGTTAAAGTTACTCCTTATTATATAGCTTTATCTTCCAAAGCTGATTAAACCTATACCAACCCTTTGCAAAGCAAATGCACAACCCCAAGCTTAAAATGCTTTTAGTCCTCGCAAAAAGTATAGACTTAAAATATTTATATGCATCTAAAAACTGGATAATTCTAAACAAATAAATAAGTTTTACCAGAAATTTATGCATTTAAATTGAAATTGACTAGTTTTGCCACAGCAGTAGTAGGGCTTTGGGTGAATTATCAGTTATACTGAAAAGCATTATTAAGCTGCGCTTATATCAGATGTTTTTATTTTATAAGTTAAATAAAATTATTTTTAGTTATCTAAATGATGAGCAACGCGCATTAGTGGCAGATGCTTTTTTATTTGGTGCTGATGCGCATGAGCTGCAGGTTAGAAGCTCTGGTGAGCCTTATTTTACCCATCCAGTGGCAGTTGCTTGTGTATTGGCAGGCATGCGCCTAGATTGTGAAACGGTGATTGCTGCCCTGTTGCATGACACGATTGAAGATACTGAAATCTCGTCAGAAATGATTGCCAAACGTTATGGTGAAAAAACAGCGCAATTAGTTGAAGGTGTTACCAAGTTAAGTAAGATAGAAACACATTCAAAGGCAGAGTTGCAAGCTGAAAATTTCCGTAAAATGGTTTTGGCAATGGTGCAGGATATTCGTGTTATTTTGATTAAGCTGGCTGATCGACTACATAATATGACAACCCTTGCGCCACTTCGCCCAGATAAGCGTCGACGGATTGCATTAGAGACTTTGGAGATTTATGCCCCTATTGCGCACAGGTTGGGGATGCATCATATTAAGAATTCCTTTGAAGAGTTAGCTTTTGAGGCAATGTATCCTTATCGCTATAAAACGCTTAAAACAAAAGTATTACATGCACAAAAGCATCGTGATCGCTTGTTTCGTAAGATTATGGAGCGATTACAACACCACTTGGCTGAGCTGTTAGAAAGTGAACAGTTGGTTTCTGGGCGCAAGAAACGTTTATATAGTATTTATCGCAAAATGCGTGATAAAGAGATGTCATTCTCTGAAATTATGGATATCTATGCTTATAAGGTCATCGCACCAACGCGTCGTGAGTGTTATATGATTTTAGGTGCGATTCATGAGATCTTTCGTCCAATTCCAGGGCGTTTTAAAGATTATATTGCGACACCAAAAGCCAATGGTTATCAGTCATTGCATACTACAGTTTTTGGTCCTTATGGTGTGCCAATCGAAGTGCAGATAAAAACCAAGATGATGGATGATACGGCAGAGAAGGGGGTTGCCGCACATTGGATTTATAAGGCAAAGTCATTAAGTCATGATAATGCTCAGAAATGGCTAGAAAAACTTTCTGATTTGCAACAACACGTCACCAAATCAACCGATTTTGTTGAAAGTGTTAAGCTTGATTTATTTCCCGATGAAGTTTATGTGTTCACACCAAATGGTGAGATTATTGAGTTACCCAAAAGTGCGACGTGCGTTGACTTTGCTTATCACATTCATACCGATATTGGTAATCACTGTATTGCCGCTAAGGTCAATCGTAGGATCACACCATTGAGTTATATATTAACCCATGGCGATACTGTTGAGATCATTACCTCGCCTAATGCCCACCCAAATCCCGCATGGCTTGAGTTTATTAAAACAGCGCGTGCCAAACACGCGATAAAACATGCTTTAAAGCGCCATGAGCATGAAGAATTTGTGCATATTGGGCAGCAGATTCTCACACAAGCGCTACTAAACAGCTCTGACGCATAAGCCTATCAAACTCTATAATACAAGGATTTTATACTTTC
>JAHDDB010000032.1 GCA_020629575.1 Caedibacter sp.
CAAACCTCATATAGCTTGATTACATAAACCTCAGATAAGTTGATTACTCTCATTTTGGTTATCCCATCTGAGGCCTCCGCAACCATTCAATATCTTAGTGGTATCTATCCAAGCCTTATGGTAGGTAAAAACTTATCCTTAACGGGAGAGTTATATGTTGTGCTTTTGATTGTTGTATATGGCCTGATAAATTTTTGGGGGCTACAGATCCTGTCTAAAGTGAATAACATGATTACGTTATTTAAGCTTATTGTACCACTTGCAACGGGTATAATTATTATTGCTTATGCTGGATGGCACGGTGAATTTCATGCTGCGAACTTTTCATTAAGCGGCTTTCATCAATCCATGGGAGGGATGATTGGTGGTGCAATTGCCACTGTGGTTACCGGTGGAATTTTCTACTCTTTTTACGGATTTGGCATGATTGCGGTATTTGGTGCTGAGCTTAAAAACCCTAAACGCAATATTCCCTTGGCACTAGTTGGTTGTGTCCTTATTTGCCTTGTTGTCTATCTTATTTTACAATTTGCTTTTATCGGTGCGATGCCAACCAAATACCTTGAACATGGTTGGCAAAATTTACCCGTTTTCTCCTCCCCATTGGCGCAACTTCTTGGTTTAATTGGTGTTAATGTCGCAATGATTTGGGTACTATATGCAGATTCAGCCATTAGCCCATCAGGCACAGGAGCGCTTTATATGGGCTCAAGCTCACGCATGATTACTGGCATGTCACAAGATGGTCAACTGCCTTCGTTCTTTGATCGTATTATTGCCAAATATAATCTATCAAGACGTTCATTAATTGCCGTCTTTATCATTGGCGTTATTATGGTGTTTTTCTCTAAAAACTGGCAAAACATCATGATTATGGTCACCGTGTTTCAGCTGATTTCATGCGTTGCTATTCCTGTCGCATTGGCACGCTTACGCAAGTCTGAGCCTCAAGCAGAGCGCGCATTTAAAGTCCCTTTTGGCTTGTCTTTAAGTTATGTCATCTTTCTAGTTGTATCTTATCTTATGATACAAGCATCGATGAAAGCCGTACTTTTAGCACTTATTGCCCATATTATCTTATTTGTTGTTTACTCCTTAAGTTACTATAAAAACAACCTAAATAAAGTCCGGAAATCGTTTTGCTCTTCTTGGTCAATCTTCTTTTATTTAGCGATTAGTGTGCCATTTAGTTACTTAGTGGATATCAAAGCATTTGGTCATTTATATACCATAATAGCATTTCTAATTGCTTATACTTTGGCTTATATAGTTATGGTCAACCAAAGAAATCATCAGTAATTTCTCCATAGACAACTGATCATCAGATCACTACACTTAAGTGTACCTACTGTATAGCTACAAACGATTTATTTATGCGCAAAAATATTATATCTATTATCACCGGATTTGCCGTTGTTATGACAAGCATAGGCTATGCTGATGCAAACTTTGATAAGGCGATGACCTACGCCACGGTTAATACCGTTGTTGCAACGAGCTCGGCAATTGCTTTACAAAAGGCCGGCTTTAAAACAAAAACCTATAATACACAATATGGTCTAGTAACTACCATTAATGACAATCAAGGTGACATATCTCAAAAGAATCAAAATGAACCGACTGCATGGCAAACACAACAAGAAATCTCTCAACAACGCCAAGATTTTATGAGTCAATAAATGTGTTTTAGTGCTTTCGCTCACGTACAAAACATAAGGTAAGTAACGCTAAGATAATACTTGCAGGCAAGATACTAAAGGCTACTTCATAACTTGACACACTATAGTTTGCACCCAAGACATCCGGTTGCAAATGATCTAAAATCATGCCAACAAGTCCTTCAAAAGTGCCGCCAAAGATCGGCTCTCCGGTATTGATCAATGCGACAGCTGTTGCCATCACCCATAAAGGATTGACCTTGCGTCCAACAACAAAGACTAACATAAATGAGCTCGTTACAATGCCATAGGCAAGGCAAGCAATAACTAACAAGGTTGTATTTAGATGCAAATACAAAATAGCCAACAAAGACACAAAACCAATGAGTGTGCAGCAAAACATAATCGGCACACAGCGGATCTTAACCGATAATTTTCCCATAATTGGTGCACCAACCCCCATACCGATAAAAATACACGAAATAAAATAACTGGCTTGTGTTGTCGTTAATGCATATTTCTGGACAAAAAAACTATTACCCCACAACCCACCAAAGGCATCAATCGTGGTAAAGATCAATCCAGAATACGCCATAAGCAACCAATTATTGCGTGAACTGATAACCTTTTTGATCATCTTTAAAATATTCTTTTGTTCATTTTGCGCCACTTGTTCCTCCGCTAAATTAGCATGCCCCTCTTCTGGATCATCACGCACAATAAGCCAATAAACAATGGCAAAGACCACACCGATGATAGCACAGTAATACAAGCCCTCTTGCCAACCAACGCTATTAAATAAAGTGGACAAGGGCGCCTGCCCAACAACCGCACCAGTCATTGCTGCAGTTAATAATAAACTACTGGCAACAGAAAAACCTTTTTCATCAAACCAGGTTGCCGCTGCTTTCATATAACTGACTGTAGCAAACGCAACACCTAGCCCCATCATCAAGCGCCCAATAAAGGCAAAAGCAATATGATTAGATGCCGCAAATAGTAAGATGCCAAACGCACTGATAAGCAATGATACGGCACTAACATTACGACAACCAAAACGATCAAGAAGCAATCCAGCAAATGGCTGAACAAACAGGACACAATACAGAAAAACCGCTGATAAAAAACCCATTTGTGCCGAGTTAATACCAAAGTGCAGTTTGATATCACCGGCAATCAGACTTGGAAAGACCAATGCAATATATTTATAAAATAATAAAAATGAACTAAGAACAATAACAATCCAAGCATAGCCTTTGATATTTTTGATTGACATGTGTTTTTCTATTTCTTCTTTTTTGAGCATAAGCCGTTATATTAACAGCCATTTTTTGGCAAAAGAAGTATATTTTTGTGTTGAGATGTCTCTCTTTTTAGAAGGTTATAGGCTAAGATTAAGTTAGGATGATGAGAAACTAAGGTAATCAAGATCTCTATGAAGAAAATAATATCAATATTGAGTTTAGGTTTATGTGCAAGCTCAGTAACTAGTTATGCTTATGAAACACTGTCTTATGGCTTTGTTGATGTCAATGGAGGCTATGCCAATAGCCCAAGCTCGCTTGACTGGAATCAATTCTCACTACCCAATCATACAACAGCCAATAATGGTGAAAGCTCCAACGCCTTTAGCGCGAGTATGCTTATAGGTCTTGGTGCTGATCTAGGTTATCACCTATCATTAGAAACCATGCTTGGTATTGGCTTTACCAGCGCCTTATATGACAGTGCCGCCACAACCACTAATACATTAACATCAGCAACTGCAAATGGCAGCTTTAAGATTGAGCGCTCACTGTATGTGCCGATATTACTTGGTTTAAAATATCAGCCTTTTAGCCGTTTAAGCTTTTCAGCCGCAGGAGGAGCCGCCTTTTTAAATCAAACGTACAAAGCCAATTTAAGTGGCTTTAGCACACCGATTGCCAGTGATGGAACACTATCGGGCTTTCAACCTGCTATGCGCTTAGCAATGGATGTTCAATTAACAAGAAGCTTAAGCCTATCAGCAAGTTATTTACGCACCTTTGGTAATGCAACAATTGATAATGACAATTCTAAACCATTACCTATCCAAACATTTAGCTTAGGCTTACGCTACCAATTCCCCATGGGTGAGGCACTTGCCAAGCAACGTATTTACGGCACACCATCAGATTAACCATACCCATCACAAACATATCTATTGTTTAAATCAACTTAACTTATGTCAATATTTGCAGATATTGTTAAGTTGAGTTGTTTCATATAAAGTCCTAAACAAATCATATTTAGGATATCATTATGAAAACTTATAAAATCGCCATACTGCTAAGCTATCTATCCATTGCCTCCGTATCTGCAGTAATACTTACACCTGCATTACCACAGATTAGTAAATTTTACACACTTGACACTTCAAGTCTCTCATGGTTTGTCGGCATTTTTTTATTTGGTTATGTTTTTGGTCAGCTGATTTATGCGCCCCTTGCCAATCGTTTTGGCAGACTCAAAGCCATTCGCTTTGGTTTTGCCATTAACTTAATTGGCTTGGTTATATGCTATATTGCGGCAACCAATATTCTTTCTAGTTATAGCTTGTTACTTTTAGGTCGAGTTATTACAGCACTTGGCTCTTCTGCAGGATTGGCATGTACTTTTACGTTAATTAATGAGCTCTTGAATGAAGCACAAGCAAAGAAAGCGATATCATACTCCATGCTATCATTTATGCTCGATATTGGCATTGCCGTCACTCTCGGTGGTGTTGTTACGCAATACTTACAGTGGCAAGATCTATTTTTTATCTTATTTATTCATGGTGCACTCGCCTACTTGTCAACGTTTTTGTTCCATGAAACACTGCAAGAAAAACACTCATTACATCCGATAGCCATTGCCCAAAGATACACACATGCATTAAAGAGCCATCGCTTACGTCACTATGCCTTGATTATTGGTTTATGCTCAACAGTATCCTATGGCTACGCGGCAGCAGCGCCAATAATTGCACAACACATGCTACATTTAACACCTAGCGAATATGGCTACTGGAATTTAATTGCATTAGCCGGCACATTGATAAGTGGCTTAACTGCACCACGCATACTGCATCGATTTGATGCCAATAAGATTATTCTATTTGCCATTGCTATTATTTTTATTGGCGCAATATTGCTTTATCTTAGCGTTCTACTTAATACTGGTGCATTAGTGTTCTTTCTGATTTGTGCAGTACTGTATTACTTCAGCGGACTATTATTTCCAAGTGCGACACTGTTTGCTTCATCAGCGATTAATGATAAAGCATCTGCTTCATCCATGATGAGCTTTATGAATATGGGCTCAGCAATGCTTGCGGTCATTATTATGGGTTATTTACCTGGAGATAGCGCACTACAATTTAGTCTGATACTTATTGCATTTATCGCCATTAATATAATTTCGGGAATTTTTCTAAAAAGAGATAATCAATCTTGATGGTGGGTCGTGCAGGATTCGAACCTGCGACCAATTGGTTAAAAGCCAACTGCTCTACCGACTGAGCTAACGACCCGACGAGGAGCTATTATAACGAGTCAATCCCTTATTGCAAGGGCTTTTTTTAATTAATTCTAGCGTTTCTTATACATGCTCTTTTCATGAGCAAAAATAAGCTTTTTGAGACATAAAAAAACCTGCAGTTGCAGGTTTTGATAGTATTAGTAATAAAAGTTGTAGATTAAGCTTCCGCTACTTCTTCAACTTCTACTTGTGGACGATCGACTAGCTCGATAAATGCCATAGGCGCTTTATCACCAAAGCGGAAACCACATTTAAGTACGCGGGTATAACCACCTGGACGAGCTTCATAACGTGGTCCGATTTCTTCAAATAGCTTCTTAACTGCTTCTTTATTACGTAGGTAATTAAAAGCTTGACGTCTTAAAGCAACTACTTGACCTTTGAACTCATTATTATCATGATCAGTTGTTGATTTGCGCAGCTCAACTTCACGCTTTGCAAGCGTAATTAAAGGCTCAATAAAGCCTCTTAATTCTTTTGCTTTAGGCAAAGTTGTTTTGATCAGCTCATGCTTTAGCAATGAAGCTGACATGTTTCTAAACATCGCTTTGCGATGGCTGCTTGTTCTATTAAACTTACGACCACTCTTACGATGACGCATAGTAATTTCCTTCTAGTTAAAATTATATATTACTTACTAAGCTGCTCTGGCGGCCAGTTGTCAATTCTGACACCTAAAGAAAGGCCTCTTTCAGCTAAAACAGCTTTTATTTCATTCAAAGACTTACGCCCCAAATTTGGAATGCGCATTAAGTCCGATTCAGGGAATTGTACCAAATCGCCCAGATAACGAATATTCTGAGCTTTTAGACAGTTCGCTGATCTTACCGTTAATTCTAAGTCTTCAACAGGTCTAAGCAATAAAGGATCGATTTCAGGGGCATCTTGTGCAGACTTACGACCTAATGGTGCTTTTAAATCCACAAAAACAGCGATCTGCTCATAAAAATAAGTCATCGCTAATTCGATTGCCTCCTCAGGCTTAATCGTACCTTTAGTACGCATATAAATTTCTAATTTCTCGCTATTATCATCTAAAGCTGAAACGGTAAAAGAAACATCTAAAACAGGATTATAAGCCGCATCCAATGGAATATAGCCAACCAACAATTCTTCAACTGCTGCTTGTGTATAAACTGTAGATGGTACAAATCCACGACCCTTAGTCACTTTAAGCGACATATTAAGCTTGCCACCTTCATTAAGGTTAGCAATCACATAATTCGGATCTGATACTTTGACATTACCACTGACTTCAAGATCTTTCGCTAATAGCTTTGAAGGACCTGCTTTGGTGATTGTCAAATACGCTTCTTCTGTTTCATCTTGTAAACTAATAGCCAGCTTTTTTAGATTAAGCAGAATTTCTACAACATCTTCTTGTATACCTTCGACGGTGCAATATTCATGTAAAGCGCCTTCAATTTGCGCTTCTGTTACTGCAGAGCCAGGTATAGAAGATAATAAAATTCTTCTGAGAGCATTTCCCATTACATGACCAAAACCAACAGCTAATGGCTCAACAATCACCTTAAAGTGGTTATGTTTAACCTCAGTAACACTGCCAATTTGTGGTTTGTAAGCTTCAGTTGGACAAGTATGCATTAACTGCTCTCCGTTTATTTATTATTTAGAGTACAATTCAACAATCAACTGCTCATTGATATCAGCAGATAATTCAGCACGCTCTGGCTTAGACTTGAAAGCACCTTCAAGCTTAGCTTCATCTACTTCAATCCAAGATAAAGTGCCGCGTTGCTTAGAAAGCTCTAATGCACTTTGAATACGCAATTGCTTCTTCGATTTTTCACGAACGGCAACAACGTCACCTGCTTGTAAAGCATATGAAGGGATATTACATGCTTTGCCATTAACCAAAATGCCTTTGTGTGTCACTAACTGACGTGCTTCTGCACGTGTTGAACCAAAGCCCATACGGAAAACAACATTATCCAAGCGACCTTCTAAAAGCTCAAGAAGGTTTGCACCTGTGTTGCCTTTACGTCTTGCTGCTTCAACATAATAACGCTTAAATTGATTCTCAAGTACGCCATAAATACGACGAACTTTTTGCTTTTCACGCAATTGTAAACCGTAATCAGATAGGCGCGCTCTTTTTGCACCGTGCTGACCAGGCTGCGTGTTAATCTTACATTTTTCTTCGATTGATCTTACACCGCTTTTTAGCTGAAGATCAGTACCTTCTCTACGAGAAAGCTTACACTTAGGTCCTAAGTATCTAGCCATTTTACTTACCTTAAAATCTTATACACGACGTTTTTTCGGAGGACGGCAACCGTTATGCGGTAACGGTGTTACATCCGTAATGCTCGTCACTTTGAAGCCTTTTGCATTTAAAGCGCGTACCGCAGATTCACGCCCAGGTCCAGGACCTTTTACAAGAACGTCTACGTTTTTCACGCCATACTCAAGCGCAACATCACTGGCTCTTTCAGCGGCAACCTGTGCTGCAAAAGGTGTACTCTTACGAGAACCTCTAAAACCACTACCGCCAGAAGTCGCCCAAGACAACGCATTACCTTGACGATCCGTAATAGTGATAATCGTGTTGTTAAAAGAAGCGTGGATATGCGCAATCGCATCCGGTACGCTCTTCTTGATTTTCTTCTTAGGCTTTACAGCTTTTGCCATAAGTTTGATTCCTATTTGTTATAATTGTACTTATGCCCTAATTGGCTTTCTTGGTCCTTTACGCGTACGAGCATTCGTCTTAGTACGCTGACCTCTTACAGGCAGATTACGGCGATGTCTACGACCACGATAAGTACCTAGATCCATTAAACGCTTAATGTTCATTGATACTTCACGACGAAGATCACCTTCCACTGTAAACTTGGCAACTTCACTTCTCAATGACTCGATCTGCTCTTCTGTCAAGTCTTTGATTTTGTTGCTTGGTTCAATGTTACACGCAGCACATATTTTAATTGCGCGTGGACGCCCAATACCATAAATCGCTGTTAAGGCAACATCAGCATGCTTATGATCAGGAACGTTAATCCCAGCTATACGAGCCATTTACAATACTCCATTTACTTTATTAATATCTTAAAATTATTAGTTAATTTGGCACGGCGGACGAATATAACGCTTTTTTTATTAAAAAGCAAGCCACCATGTCTAATTATTAACCTTGACGCTGTTTGTGTCTTGGATCAGTACAGATCACACGAACCACACGATTACGCTTGATCACTTTACAGTTTCTACACATCTTCTTTACAGAAGCTCTGACTTTCATCTGATTACCTCATTCTTGTTAAAATTATAATTTACCGTAATTACTCAAATTTGCTTTCTTTAACAGTGAGTCATACTGAGTTGACATCATATGTGATTGCACTTGCGCCATAAAATCCATGATCACAACCACGACGATCAATAATGATGTTCCACCAAATGTAAACGACAACCCATGACCAAAAAAGTTCATAACAAAAATTGGCAATAAACAAATTGCGGTAATATAGATCGAACCAATAAGTGTTAATTTACTCATGACCGAGTCAATATATTTTGCTGTTTGCTCACCAGGTCTAACCCCAGTAATAAACGCACCAGAACGCTTAAGATTATCTGCCGTCTCTTTCGGATTGAAAACAAGCGCCGTATAGAAGAAACAAAAGAAAATAATCGCTGCTGCAAAAATTAACGTATACAGCAAGCTACCTGGTTGAAGCGCTTCACCAATTTCAGCCAACCATCCTAATGACGGTGAAGATGCAAACCAATTAGAAAGCATCCCCGGAACCATCAAAATAGATGATGCGAAAATAGGCGGAATCACACCCGCCATATTTAGTTTTAATGGTAAATGACTCGTTTGTGGCGCCATCATCTTACGACCTTGCTGACGTTTAGCATAGTTAACCGTAATACGACGTTGAGCACGTTCGACAAAAACAACAAAAGCAACAACCGCTAGTAAGATAACTAGCAACACCCAAACAGTTAGGTATGAAATTGCGCCTTGGTTAGCTTGTGAAATTGTTGTGCTAATTTCAAATGGCAGGTTGGCAACAATACCTGAGAAGATTAGTAATGAGATACCATTACCAATACCACGCTCAGTCATCTGCTCACCCAACCACATCAAAAACATACTGCCTGTTGTCATTGAGATAATTGCGGCAAAATAAAACAAAAATCTTGAGTCAATATCCACGAGTCCAGGCTGATTGAACGTATAAACTGCGATACCAAACGATTGCACTAATGCGAGCGCCAAAGTGGCATATCTTGTGTATTGCGTTATTTTCTTCTGCCCTGATTCCCCTTCTTTTTTGAGCTCCATCAGCTTTGGTGAAACCGCACTCATCATCTGGAAGATAATCGACGCTGAAATATAAGGCATAACACCTAATGCGAAGATACTTAACTTCTCAAGCGCACCACCAGAGAACATGTTAAACATGCTCAAAAGCCCGTTGCCGCCAGCGTATTGCGCTGACATTAACTTGCTCAACTGATCAGCATCAATATATGGGATTGGGATATAGACACCTAGTCTAAAGACAATAATGCCTAATAAGACAAAAAGAAGGCGCTGTCTTAATTCTTTAAGTCCACCACCTTTTTTAAGATTTTGTGTTGCCATAGCAATATTACTCTACCTTACCACCAGCAGATTCAATAGCTGCTTTTGCACCTTTTGTGCAATGCAAACCATTAACAGTGACTGGTTTATTGATTTCACCACTTGCAATAATGCGCGCTTCAAGCATATCTTTACGTACAAGACCTGCCTGCTTTAACACATCCAAAGTCACTACGTCTGCTTCAACTACATTTAATTCATGCAATCTGATTTCAGCAACATATCTTGCTTTTTGTGAAGTAAAACCAAATTTAGGTAGTCTTCTTTGTAAAGGCATCTGACCGCCTTCAAAACCAACTTTATGGTAACCGCCAGAGCGTGCTTTTTGACCTTTGTGGCCACGACCAGAAGTCTTACCAAGACCACTACCGATACCACGTCCAAGGCGCTTTGCAGCAGGCTTTGAGCCTGGCGCTGGAGAAATTGTATTTAATCTCATTGAAATTACCCCTCTATCTTCACCATGTAGTTGATCTTGTTAGCCATACCACGATTAGCAGGCGTATCAATCACTTCTACACTTTGGCGAATTTTACGTAAACCTAGACCGCTTGCACACGCTTTGTGTGACTCTTGGCGGCCAATTAGGCTTTTCGTCAACGTTACTTTAAAAGTCTTATTATCAGTCATCGTACTTACCCTTGAATTGCTTCAACGCTTAAGCCACGCTTCTCTGCAATCTCCTCAGGAGATTTAAGGCTGCTTAAACCATTGATAGTTGCACGAACAACGTTGATTGGGTTAGTGGAACCATAAGTCTTAGCTAATACGTTATGAACACCTACCACTTCAAATACTGCACGCATCGCACCACCGGCAATAATACCTGTACCTTGAGATGCTGGCTGCATGAATACTTTAGACGCACCATGGTTAGCGGTTGTTGGGTACCATAAAGTATCACCATTTAAGTTAACCGTTTCCATATTGCGACGTGCGTTTTCCATTGCTTTTTGGATTGCCACAGGTACTTCACGAGATTTACCTCTACCAATACCGACTCGGCCATTTCCATCACCAACAACAACTAAAGCAGCAAAGCTCATGATTCTGCCGCCTTTAACTGTTTTGGCATGTCTTTTTACGCTGACTAACTTCTCGATCAAGCCGTCAGTTTTTTGCATATTATCTGCCATTATCAGTCGCCTTTAATTAAAATTTCAAACCATTTTCTCTAGCTGAATCAGCTAGCGCTTTTACGCGGCCGTGATATCTAAAGCCTGAACGGTCGAAAGCAACCTGCTCAATGCCTTTTTCAACAGCGCGCTGTGCAATTACTTTACCAACAACTGTGGCTGCAGCAACGTTCCCAGTGTAAGAACAATCGCCTTTCACAGCTTGCTCAAGTGTTGAAGCTTGCGCTAAAACTTGATTACCATCGCCAGAAATAATTTGAGCATACATATGCTTAGGTGTTCTATGTATGCATAAACGAACTTGATTTAGCTCTTTAAGCTTAATGCGTGTACGCTTTGCACGACGTAAACGAGCAATTTTCTTATTCATAGTTTTACTCACTTATTTTTTCTTAGCTTCTTTGGTGATTACTCTTTCATCCGCATAACGAACACCTTTGCCTTTATAAGCTTCAGGTTGACGATAAGCACGGATATCTGCTGCAACTTTACCAAGTAGCTCTTTGTTCGCGCTCTTCAAAACAATTTCAGTTTGTGAAGGTGTCTCAGCTGTCACACCTTGAGGTAACGCATGATCAACCGGATGAGAGAAGCCAAGTGTTAAGTTTACGCTATTACCTTGCGCTTTAGCACGGTAACCAACACCTACCAACTGCAACTTTTTCTCAAAGCCTTGACTAACGCCAACAACCATGTTGTTAATCACTGAGCGCGCAGTACCTGATTGCATATTTGCAGTTTTAGACTCATCATTTGGTTTAATGTTGATAATCTTATCCGCAATTTCAATCGTCACTGCATTATTAATTTTTTTAACTAGTTCGCCTTTGGCGCCTTTAACGGTAACAAGGTTATCATTTGCTACTGCAACTGTAACACCGCTAGGAATAGCAACAGGCTTTTTACCAACTCTAGACATTAAAAATCTCCTGTTTTATGCTACGTAGCAAATTATTTCACCACCAACGCCTTCTGAACGTGCTTTTCTGTCGCTCATCAGACCTTTAGAAGTTGAAATCACAGCCACACCAAAGCCACCGTGAACTTTAGGAAGTTCAGCTGCTGTCTTGTAAATACGAAGACCAGGGCGACTTACACGCTTAAGCATTTCAATTACAGGTTGACCCTGGTGATACTTAAGCTCAACACTAAGCGTACCATTATTTTCTTCAGAAACATTCAGGCTCTTGATAAAACATTCTGCAACAAGAAGTTCAGCAATTGCTTTTTTCTTCTTAGATAAAGGCATAGAAACCGTTGTCTTATGTGCAGACAAACCATTTCTAATTCTTGTTAGCATATCTGCAATAGGATCTTGCATACTCATAAAATTTAATCCTTCTATTACCAGCTAGCTTTTTTCAAGCCAGGAACATCACCAACCATTGCGTGCTCACGCAACTTGTTACGGCATAAACCGAACTTCTTGTAAACAGCATGCGGTCTACCGGTAATACGGCAGCGCGTTTGTAAACGTGAAGGCGATGAATTCACTGGAAGTTTTTGCAATTTAATTTGCGCATCCCACTTCTCATCATCAGTGGCATCTGGACTTAGAATAATTGCTTTAAGCTCAGCTCTTTTTTGAGCATATTTCGCAACTAATCTTTGTCTTTTTAATTCTCTTTGGACCATTCCAAGTTTTGCCATTGTAAGGTTACTCCTTAAGATTTCAGCGGGAAGTTAAACGCAGTCAACAGCGCTCTACCGTGTTCATTACTCTGAGCAGTTGTCGTAATTGTGATATCTAAACCACGAATACTATCAACTTTATCGTAATCAATTTCTGGAAAAGCGATCTGCTCGCGCATACCCATACTATAATTACCACGTCCATCAAATGATTTAGGATTTAAACCACGGAAATCACGGACACGTGGGATTGCAATCGATACTAAACGATCTAAAAATTCATACATACGCTCGCCACGCAAAGTTACCTTTGCACCAATTGGCCAACCATCACGAATCTTAAAACCAGCGATAGATTTTCTTGTTTTAGTAATCACAGCTTTTTGACCTGCAATTGCTTCTAAGTCTCTTACCGCGTGCTCTAACGCTTTTTTATCTTTTGCAGCTTCACCAACACCCATATTAAGCGTGATTTTAGTAATGCGCGGAATTTCCATCACATTAGCTACACCTAGCTCATCTTTAAGCTGTGGAACTACTTTTTCTTTATAGAAAGCTTTTAGCCTTGCCATATTTTACTACCTATAGATCTACTAATTCGCCATTTGACTTGAAATAGCGAACTTTTTTATTACCATCTTCTACAAATTTAACGCCAACACGGTCAGCTTTCTTTGTAGCAGGGTTATATAAAGCAACATTAGACGCGTGAATAGATGCTTCTTTCTCGATAATGCCGCCCTCAACCCCTTTATTTGGGTTAGGCTTTACATGTTTCTTGACAAGATTAACACCTTCCACCACTACGCGATTCTCTTCAGAAAGCACAGTGACTATTGTTCCTCTACGACCTTTGTCTTTACCAGCGATAATTACAACGTCATCGCCTTTCTTCAGTCTATTCATTCTCTGTTATACTCCAACTTATAACACTTCAGGGGCAAGTGAAACAATCTTCATAAATTGTTCACTACGTAGCTCACGTGTCACAGGACCGAATATACGCGTACCAATAGGCTGGTTGTTGTTATTCAAAAGAACAACAGCATTACCATCAAAGCGCAAAACAGAACCATCGCGACGACGAACACCTTTCGCTGTTCTAACCACGACCGCACTGTGTACGCTTCCTTTTTTTACCTTACCGCGTGGGTTCGCTTCTTTAACAGTCACTTTAATCACATCGCCAACACTTGCGTATCTGCGATGAGAACCACCCAACACCTTGATACATTCTACCCTACGAGCGCCACTATTATCAGCAACTTGAAGTTCAGTTTGCATCTGAATCATTTTATATACCTCACTTACGTCAATTTCCAAATAGTGGCGTCAAAAGACGCACTATTATAACAACAAAAACTAAAATTGCAATTTGACAATTTGCACAGAAAAAACCTCCTCCACGCAAGTTGTTTTATCATTACATTTTTATTATTTTGCACGCTCTACGATCGAAACCAAACGCCACTTTTTAGTTTTTGAGTAAGGTCTTGTTTCAGTGATCTCAACCGTATCACCTTCGTTGCATTCGTTTGTTTCGTCATGCGCATGGTACTTAGTAGATTTAGTTACAAACTTACCATATAACGGATGCTTAACCTTACGATCCACAACGACCGTGATCGTTTTATCCATCTTGTCACTTGTTACTTTGCCAAGTAACGTTCTTATTTTATCACTCATCTCTAGTTACCCACTTTTTGTTTTTCAGACAAAATCGTATTAATGCGAGCAATATCACGACGAATATTTTTGAACATATGATTCTGTGTTAATTGCCCAGTTCCTTTTTGCATACGCAAATTAAACTGCTCTTTCAACAAATCAATCTTATGCGCTTTCAACTCTTCAGCTGATTTTGCTTTTAATTCTTTTATTTTTTCACTAGCTTTCATTACATCACCGTTTTTTCTGCGAATGTAGTTGCAAAAGGAAGCTTAGCTGCAGCACGCGCAAAAGCGGCTCTAGCCATTTCTTCACTCACACCCTGGATTTCATAAAGCATCTTACCTGGCTTGATTTGCGCTACCCAATATTCAACATTACCTTTACCTTTACCCATACGAACTTCTAATGGTTTTTCAGTAATTGGCTTATCTGGGAAAACACGAATCCATACTTTACCGCCACGACGAATATGACGGTTAATCGCACGACGCCCTGCTTCGATTTGACGAGCTGTCATACGACCACGAGCGGTCGCCTGTAAGCCAAACTCACCAAAACTGACTTTATTGCCACGCAAAGCAAGACCACGGTTACGCAATTTTTGCTGTTTACGGAATTTAGTACGCTTAGGCTGTAACATTATTTAGCCCCTCTTCTTTTTGCTTTCTTTGGCGCTTTATCTTCAGTCGCTGCGTCAACTTTACGCTCTTGACCTGGAAGAACTTCACCTTTGAATATCCATACTTTAACACCTAGGATACCGTAAGTTGTTAAAGCTTCAGATGTTGCATAATCAATATCAGCACGGAATGTATGAAGTGGAATACGACCTTCTTTTGCCCATTCAGTACGCGCGATTTCAGCACCACCTAAACGACCAGCGATCGATACTTTAATACCTTCAGCACCCATTTTCATAGCGGTCTGAATCGCACGTTTCATCGCACGACGGAACATAACACGCTTCTCTAATTGTTGCGCAATACCATCAGCAACCAATTGAGCATCTAACTCAGGCTTGCGGATTTCTTCGATATTAACTTGAACAGGTACGCCCATTTTTTTGGTTAATTCGTTACGCAATACTTCAACGTCTTCACCTTTCTTACCAATCACGATACCAGGACGCGCAGTGAAAATAGTCACTTTAGCATTTTGCGCTGGACGCTCGATCTTGATCTTACTCACTGAAGCATTGGCTAGTTTTTTATGAAGATAGTTACGCACTTCGATATCGGAGTTTAACTTATCTGCATAATCTTTTGCATCTGCATACCATACTGAACGCCAGTCTTTAATAAAACCTAGGCGTATACCGGTAGGATGAACCTTCTGACCCATTTAGTGCCCCTTAATTTTTTTCTGCCACTTTCACAGTAACGTGAGAAGTGCGTTTTAAAATACGATTACCACGACCTTTAGCGCGAGCTTCAAAACGTTTCATGGTTGAACCTTCATCAACGTGTACTGTAGAAACATACAGCTCGTCAATATCCATACCATCGTTATGCTCAGCGTTAGCAATAGCCGACGTTAAGACACCTTTGATCAATTCAGCAGCTTTTTTATTGCTAAAAGAAAGAAGGTTTAACGCTCTTTCAACTGGCAAACCACGAATTTGATCAGCGACCAAACGTGCTTTTTGAGCTGAAATTCGCGCATGTTTTAATTTAGCTTGAACTTCCATTGAAAACCTCAATTATTTTTTCTTAGCTTTTTTATCTGCTGCATGACCACGGTAATTACGTGTCACAGCAAACTCGCCTAACTTGTGCCCAATCATGTTTTCAGTTACAAGAACTGGAACATGTTGATGACCGTTATGCACAGCGATTGTTAAACCAATCATATCTGGCACAATCATTGATCTTCTAGACCAAGTTTTGATTGGCTTTTTTGAATTAGACTCTTGCGCATCAAACACTTTCTTTAATAGGTGATGATCTACAAAAGGTCCTTTCTTTAATGAACGAGCCACAGTATTCTCCCTTTAATTATTTACGTCTTTGTACAATTAGCTTGTTAGAACGCTTGTTTGTACGTGTTTTCTTACCTTTAGTCTTCACACCCCAAGGCGTTACAGGGTGACGGCCACCAGAGGTACGACCTTCACCACCACCATGTGGGTGATCAACCGGGTTCATCGCAACACCACGTACAGTAGGACGAATACCACGCCAACGATTAGCACCTGCTTTACCGATTGATCTTAAGTTGTGCTCAGAATTAGAAACAACACCAATTACTGCGCGACAACCCAACAATACTTTACGCATCTCACCTGAACGCAAGCGCACAATCGCATAAGCATTATCTTTACCAACGATTTGAACTGAAGTTCCAGCAGAGCGTGCCATTTGCGCACCTTTGCCAGGCTTTAATTCAACGTTATGAACAACCGTACCAAGCGGAATGTTACGGATTGGCATGCAGTTACCTGGTTTGATTGAGACATGCTCACCAGAAACAACTTCCATACCAGCCGTTAAGCCTTTTGGCGCAATCATGTATCTTCTTTCACCATCTTTGTACAACAATAATGCGATATTTGCTGTACGATTTGGGTCATACTCGATACGTTCAACTTTAGCTGGAATACCATCTTTAACGCGTTTAAAGTCAATAACACGGTAGTTTTGCTTGTGACCGCCACCTTGATGACGAACAGTAATACGACCTTGGTTGTTACGACCTGCGTTTTTAGACTTACTCTCAACTAATCCAGCAAAAGGTCTACCTTTGTGAAGCTCAGGGTTTTGGATCTGAACAACAAAGCGACGACCAGGAGAGGTTGGTTTTGCTTTAACTATTTTCATTATCTATCCTCACCGCTAACTTATTCAGCACCAATAAAATTGATGTCATGACCTTCTTGAAGTCTAATATAAGCTTTCTTCCAGTCTTTAGTTCTACCTTCAATACGACCAAAACGGCGCGCTTTACCTTTAACGTTGACAGTTTTCACATCTTCAACTTGTACTTCAAAAAGCATTTCAACTGCTTTTTTAATTTCGTTTTTTGTTGCATCCGTCGCGACTTTGAAAACAACATAAGAAGCACGCTCAGCGGCCTCATATGCTTTGTTTGTCACATGCGGACTTAGCAACACTTTAAGTAATCTTTCTTGATTCATACTAAACGCTCCTCAACTTGCTTAACTGCTTCTTGAGTCATAATTACTTTGTCAAAGCACATTAACGCAACAGGATTGATTTCATGTGAATCAACAACAGCTACATTCTTAATGTTTCTTGAAGCAAGGTACAGCTCTTCAGTAAACTCTTCAGGG
Organism: Caedibacter sp.; assembly: GCA_020629575.1. Lineage (GTDB taxonomy): Bacteria > Pseudomonadota > Gammaproteobacteria > Francisellales > Francisellaceae > Caedibacter. Next base: position 17,548 of record JAHDDB010000032.1, read on the forward strand.
CTTACAACAATCAAAGCTTCTTTAACATCTAACTGCTTTAATAACTGGACGAATTCTTTTGTTTTTGGTGTTTCAAGCTTAAAGCCTTCAACCGCCAACAGGCGATCACTTCTTAACAACTCAGACAAAATAGATTGAATTGCCGCACGGTACATTTTGCGGTTAACTTTTTGCTCATAGCTTCTAGGCTTAGCAGCAAATGTCACACCACCTTTGCGCCAGATTGGAGAGCGAATAGTACCAGCACGCGCACGCCCTGTTCCTTTTTGTCTCCAAGGCTTAGCACCACCGCCTGATACTTCAGAACGTGTTTTTTGTGCTTTTGTACCTTGACGCGCACCAGCCATATAAGCCACAACGACTTGATGAACCAATGCTTCATTATAATCTTTAGAGAATACGCTATCTGCCACATTTAGCACGCTAGTGTTTTCACCAGCCAATGTTTTAATATTTAAATCCACGTGCACTCTCCCTCTTAAGCTTTAACTTTGATAGCAGGTGTTACGATAACATCACCGCCTGTTGCGCCAGGAATGCCGCCTTTTAATAACAACAAACCGTTTTCAACATCTACTTTAACAACTTCAAGAGTTTGCATAGTGATTTGAACATTACCCATGTGACCTGCCATTTTCTTATTCTTGAAAACACGACCAGGCGTCTGGTTTTGACCTGTTGAACCATGCACACGATGAGACAGGGAGTTACCATGCGTTGCATCTTGCGTTCTGAAATTATGACGCTTAACACCACCTTGGAAACCTTTACCCTTAGAAGTACCTGTTACATCTACTTTTTGACCAGCTTCAAACATAGAAACATCAACTGTTTTACCAGCTTCATATTCTGCAACTTGTTCTGCGCTTAGACGAAACTCCCATAAACCGCGACCCGGCTCAACATTTGCCTTAGCAAAATGACCAGCCTCCGCTTTATTCACACGAGAGCGCTTCTTAAGACCTGTTGTTACTTGAATAGAGCTATACCCATCTGTATCAGTTGTTTTCACTTGTGTTACCGTGTTTGGCTCCACATGAACAACCGTTACAGGGATAGATGTTCCATCTTCAGTAAAGACACGAGTCATGCCGCATTTGCGACCTACGATACCTAAAGACATCTTTTATCCTCATTTTATTATTATTTACTTCCGTGATTACAATTGACCACGAAACACTTATTTTCACTGCTTTTGCAGCTTTAACCAAAACGCCGCCTTTATTTATTAAGGCAATACTGCTTTGGCAATTTTTCACGACCTAAGTCGCAAAACTTTGATCCACCCAAGGGCAAATTACTTTAACTTTTCTCCAAAAACGCTTTAAAGAAAACTTAAAACAACTCGCAAAAAGACGCTAAAACCCGCCTAAAATAAGCATTCACCAACACCCGAGCACGCAACAAAGCCGCCTGAGCACAGGAAAATGGTAGCGCATTCTAACGCATACTACTTTAAACTTCAACAGCGTGATTGCAATTAGTTTGTTGGCGGGTTGAATCAAATTAAAAGTTACTAAAATTAAACCGAATGATTGATATCAACATAAATCACAGAATCCTTAGTTCGGTTTAGCGTATTAACTCAAACTATAAAAATCTTTAGTTCGGTTTAGCGCATTAACTCGAACTATAAAATTCCTTAGTTAAATTTGAATCGCCCAATTTAACTATAAAAATCCTTAGTTAAATTTATCACCTTAAACTTTACTATAAATTGTTAAATATTTACTA
>JAHDDB010000033.1 GCA_020629575.1 Caedibacter sp.
CTAATTTGCCTATTCTTGGGAAGATAATACCCACAAATTTGGAATACGCCCTTTAATCATTTGGCCAATTTGTCCAGAATCTACAGAGTAACCCTACTTTAAAAACAAAGATGAATACGCCATATATAAAGAGATGATCACAACAACACTTATTCAAACACTTGCTGCAAAGCACATTGAGTAATTTGCAAAACACTCTAACATAACAGTAATTTAATTAAGTAAAAAAGAAGGGGAAATATATTTATGAGCAAAGAGAGAAAGCTCAGCATTGAAGTTATTGGCGGTATTATCTTATTTACCGCAGCAGTTGCGGCTATTGTTGTTAATAACTCATGGCTTAGCCCGTATTATCATATGTTAGAAACGGTTTATGCCGGCGTCTCTATTGGTAACTTTGCTTTACAGAAGAATCTCGTTCATTGGATTAATGATGGATTTATGGCGCTTTATTTCTTATTGGTCGGCTTGGAAATAAAACGCGAATTCGTTGGCGGCACACTTTCTAGCAAGTCCAATATTATTATTCCTGCCATTGTTGCTTTGTTTGGTTTGTTAGTGCCTGCGCTTATCTACTTTCTAATCAATCAGCATAATCCAAACTATATCGATGGTTGGGCAATCCCAACAGCTACTGACATTGCCTTCACTTTAGGCATATTGGCTCTCCTTGGTTCGCGCATTCCGACATCGCTTAAAATACTCGTAACTACAATTGCCATCTTTGATGATATTGCTGCTATTGCGATTATCGCTGCATTTTATACTAGCAACTTATCTCTTATCTCATTGTTTGCCGCTTTAATCTGTATTGTCGTACTTATTTGCATGAATCGCTTAGGGGTAAGAAAGCTTGCTCCATTTATGATTGTTGGCGTCATCATGTGGCTATGTGTTTTACAATCAGGTGTCCACGCCACCCTTGCCGGTGTTGCTTTGGCACTCACTATTCCACATACTGAGAAAAACTCTCCCCTATTGAAACTAGAGCATGGTTTAAATCCTTGGATTATCTTTATGGTTTTACCACTATTTGCCTTTGCCAACGCCGGCATTAGCTTTAGCGGCATGAGTTTATCACACCTATTTCATCCGGTATCACTTGGGATTATCTTGGGATTATTCTTAGGAAAACAAATCGGAATATTTATCAGTCTTTATCTATTTAGTAAAACGAAATACTTCACCATTGGACGCCAACTATCAGTGCCTCAGCTTTACGGTATTAGCTTAGTTTGCGGTATTGGTTTTACAATGAGTTTATTTATCGGCACACTTGCCTTTAGCACACCTGATCTTATGAACATGGTCAAAGTTGGTGTTTTGGGTGGTTCATTAATCTCTGGACTTGTCGGCTATCTTGTACTTAAAAAGTGCTGCAAACCCATATAATACAATGCTCAAAGTCACCGACAGTAACTTTCAAGAGTTACTTTAAGCGTCTTATTAGTGGCACACCTAGTGTTATTGCTCGATAAATAAAAAACAATAAATAAGCAAGCCATAATCCGCTGTTGCCAACTGACCAAAAAGCCGCGACACTTAACAAATATAAAATCATAGATACGATCATTGCATTACGCATAATCGTTGTTTTAAGCAGACCAACAAACACACCATCTAACCAAAAACTAAATACCGCGATTAATGGGAATATAATTGAGAAAATAACATAGTGCTCAGCTGCTTGGCGGACGCTTGCAATAGAGGTTAACAAATCAAATACCCACGGGTAAACACAAGCATAAATCAAAACAAACAATAAACTAAAAGCAATAGAGTAACTCAGTGTATATAGCAAAGTACGTTTTAATGCACTTTTATCATTTTGCCCAATATTTTCACCAACTAGCGTTTCTGTTGCATTGGCTAAAGCATCCAAAAAAAGTGCTAACAACATCGAAAATTCAATCAGCAAAGTATTTGCAGCAAGCACCTCTTGGCCCATATGTGCTGAGAACACAAAGAATGAATTAATACAGACCTGTAAACACAAAGAACGTATAAAAATATCACCATTAACCGACATAAATGCTTGGTAAGCTCGCCAATTAAATTGACTGCGATGTATTAACTTCTTCAATGAAACCTTGTTATCTTTGGCGATTCTAATGCTAAAAAACAATGCAAAAATACAACTTAAGGCTTGTGATAACACCACGGAATAGGCTATTCCCTTAATATCCAAATGCAGTAATTCAACAAAAACAAGACTCAACAAAACACCTGAAATGCTCGTAATAAGCGCCATCAAGAAAGCAAGCTTTGCCCGTTGTAGCGCAATAAAAAAGCCAAGTAAGACATAATTAATGAAAACAAACAACAAAGCATAAATAGTGATATTAAAGTATTCACTAAATAGCTTGGTTACGGCTTGATTCATCGACAATATTGCTAATGCCAGATCATAAATGACGCCTTGAAACATAATCAATATAAACGCCAATATCATTGCGACAATAAGCGCCTTTACTAACCAGTCAAAGATCTTATTAAAGTCTCTCTTACCGTATTGTTGCGCAATAACGCCCGTTGTACTCATTCGTAAGAAGTAAAACAGTGCACTGATAAAGGTAATTACTGAAACGCCTAAAGCGCTCGCTGCCAAATAACTACTGGCATGCAGATTACCCATCAATGCCGAATTAACAATGCCACATAATGGCAAACTAATATTGGCAAGAATTAAAGGAAGCGACAGCTGAATGATTTTTTTATGCACAATCAGCCACGTTGATTAGAGTGTGTTTTCTAATAGGGTCTGTGATTTAACAATACGATCAATTTGTTGAAGCTGCATTAATAATGACTTCATTTTTTGAATTGGTAACGCATTTGGTCCATCGCTTAAAGCCTTGGCTGGATCTGGATGTGTTTCCATAAATATGCCTGAAATCCCCGCTGCGACTGCCGCACGTGCCAACACTGGCACAAATTCACGTTGCCCACCTGAGACATTACCCTGCCCACCTGGCAACTGCACTGAATGTGTCGCATCATAAACCACAGGACAACCTGTTTCACGCATAACCGCTAATGAGCGCATATCTGAAACCAAATTGTTATAACCGAAGCTTGCACCTCTTTCACATGCCATTACTTGCTTGTTGCCTGTTGACTTGGCTTTCTCCATCACCTGCTTCATATCCCAAGGTGCCAAGAATTGACCCTTTTTAATATTAACGGGCAAGCCTTGCTCGCAAACTTGTACAATGAAGTTTGTCTGACGACACAAAAAAGCAGGTGTTTGCAATACATCAACAACACTTGCAACCTCTGATAATGGCGTATCTTCATGCACATCTGTTAATATTGGAACCTTAATTTCCTTTTTAACTTTCGCTAAAATCTCAAGTCCTTTATCAATACCAGGACCTCTGAAGCTGTTAATCGATGAGCGATTTGCTTTATCAAAAGAAGATTTATAAATAAACGAAATACCTAATTCATCAGTTAATTCTTTGAGATAACCTGCTGTATCCATTGCTAGCGCCTCTGATTCAATAACACAAGGTCCCGCAATCAAAAAAAATGGCTTATCCATCCCTACTTCAAAGTTTAATAATTTCATCATATGATCCAATTTGGCTAAAACTTGAAGTAGTTTAATGCGCACTAGCATAAATAGGAAGGGCTTTCTTAAATGAAGCTTGAATGAAGGCTTGACTTAACACTCAAAAATTCAGACACTCATGGGCAGTTTAAATCATACTGTACATAATTATGCTATTTATTTTAATGCTTATCATTGGCTACTTATTTGGCTCAATTAATAGTGCCATTATCACCTGTAAACTCATGGGTTTACCTTCACCGCGCAGTATTGGTTCCGGTAATCCAGGCGCGACCAATGTCTTGCGCCTAGGAGGCAAAAAGGCTGCAGCAATCACGCTTTTAGGTGATGCATTGAAAGGTTTAATTCCCGTGCTCATCGCACATGCTTTACATTTAAGCGCAACTGAGATTGGTTATATCGCACTTCTTGCCGTTATTGGTCATATATTTCCTGTGTTCTTTGGCTTTAAAGGTGGCAAAGGCGTTGCCACTTTAATTGGTGTAATCCTTGGGTTTTATTGGTTGATTGGTATTATCTTTCTTGCCACATGGCTCATATGCGCTTTAATTACCAAATACTCCTCACTCTCTGCATTAATTGCAACGATTGTTTCCGCTGCTTGTGTGATATTTATCTTTAGTTTTAATACCGCACTGCCATTTATCATTATTGCTATTATTGTCATCTTAAGACATCACGAGAATATTAAACGTTTAATCAATGGCAGCGAAAGTAAAATAGGTCAAAAGAAAAATGCCTGAATTACCTGAAGTCGAGACGGTTAAAAACGGTCTTAGCTTATATTGCTTAAAACGCAAAATCATAAGTGCCAATACTTATATCGATAAACTACGCTACCCACTGGATCCTAAGCTTAGTGATAAAGTAACTAACCAATGCATTCATGATATCTCAAGGCGAGGCAAGCATTTGATTATTACCTTAGATGATTATGCATTGATTATTCATCTTGGCATGTCTGGCGTATTACAAATTGTTGATAACAATGCCTATCAGCATAAAAAACATGATCATATTGTTTTACAACTTGATGACGGTCAGGCGATCTTTTATCATGACCCACGTCGCTTTGGTTATTGGGATATTACCGATAGTGACCCTTTATCACATAAATACTTTTTAAACTATGGTCCTGAGCCTCTAACACAACACTTCAATAGTTGCTATTTGCAACGCGCACTTAACGCACGCACACAAGCGATAAAAAGTGTGATTATGGATAATAAAATTGTGGTTGGTGTTGGCAATATCTATGCCTGTGAGAGTTTATTTAAGGCAGGCATTTCACCATTGAAACCCGCTAACACCTTAACAAAAAATGAACTCAGCAAGCTTATCGATGCCATCCAATCCACGTTATTGCAAGCGATTAAAGCCGGTGGCACCACCTTGAAAGACTATAAAAATGCCACAGGTAAACCTGGTTATTTTGCCCAATCTTTAGCGGTTTATGGGCAAAAAGACAAGGCATGTCAGGTCTGTTCAACAGAGATTATCTCGATTGTCATCAATCAACGCAACACCTTCTATTGCCCACAATGTCAACCATAAGGGAAAAGAATAATGATCAAAGCAACTAACTATATGGAAGCATTAAAAGCCATTGAGAAAAAAGACTTCCCTTGTTATATCATCACCGGCAAAGAACCTTATCAAAAAAATAAACTCATTGAAAAAATCAATGCCAAATATAAAGCACAAAACTTTGAGATTTTGCGCACACAGATCATCAATCAGCAATATGATTTTTTGCAAAGCAATTTTAATAGCTTTAGCTTGTTTGCCGAAGAGCGTTTGTTGCAACTCACGATTACTAAAGCGCCTGATAAGAATGCGCAAAAACTGCTCCTTGATTGCCTTAACAACATCTCACAAAGTGATCGTTTTTTATTGATTTTTGATGATCTGACAAGCGCACAACAAAAAACCAAATGGTTTCAATCGATTGTTCAACAAGCATTATATATTCAAGTATGGCCAGTTAGCATTCAAGAGTCGATTAAACTCATTAAGCTTGAGCTTGGCTCTCTAAATAAACCGATTACATTAACTGAAGATGCCTTGATGCTCTTAGCACAAAAAACCGAAAGCAATCTCTTTGCTGCTAATCAAATGATTAGCTTACTACAACATCAACCGCAAACGCATTTTGATGATAAGGCACTTACTGAGTATTTATCCAATGCGATGAATTATGATGTATTTGATCTGGCACAAAGCCTTATCGAACAAAATATGAATCGCTCACTGGTGATATTACAGCATCTATTCAAAGAGCGTGTTGAGAATGCCATTATTCTTTGGGCAATTCTCAAAGAGCTACGCATTTGCTATAACCTAAGCACGCAAACGCCACAACAGCAACAACAGACCTTTATGCGCAATAATATCTGGAAAACACGCCAAGCGCCTTATGCGCGACTATCTAAGAAATTTAGCAAACAACATTATGCCAAGCTTTTTAATCAATGCTTTGCCATTGACTTACTCGTTAAAGGAATCGAGCAAGGTGATGTAGAGCAAGCATTAACTGAGTTGGTATGTCAATTATACTAATAATATCGCAGCAACTGTAAGACGTTTAGCCACAATCTAAGAGTTGCCTATGCCTCAATCTCAGAAATTACCTTTTTGACATTTGCAATAGATGTACCACCTATTGCTGTTTTGCTATTCACTGCTGACTCAATGCTCAATACTTGATAAACATCGTTATCAATCATCACAGAAAAATGCTGAAATTCAGAAAGGGTTAAATCAGTTAATGACTTATTTTCACTTAAAGCATAGGCAGTAATTTCGCCGACAATATGATGCGCTTTTCTAAAGGCAATACCTTTTTTAGCCAGATAATCAGCAAGCTCCGTTGCCACACAAAAACTACCATCATAGTTTTTATCTTTATTTACCACTAAGCTTTCAACGGTTATCGTTGTCACTTTCAATAAGTCACTCACGGTATCAACGGCTGCAAAAAGTGCTTCTTTATCCTCTTGCAGATCTTTGTTATACCCCGATGGCAAGGCTTTAACGGTTGTTAATAATGCAACTAAATAGCCATTTAAACGTCCTGCTTTGCCACGAACCAACTCCATCGCATCTGGGTTTTTCTTCTGTGGCATAAGTGATGAACCTGTGGTCACTAAATCACTCATTTCAACCAAGTCAAACTCGGTCGTTGAATAGATAATCATATCCTCAGCAAAGCGACTTAAATGTGTTCCAATAAGGCTAATCGCAGCTAATAGTTCAATAATGTAATCGCGATCACTTACCGCATCCAAGCTATTTTGGGCAATCTCATCAAACCCCAACGCATCTGCCATTTTCTGGCGATCTAATGCCCACGCATTGCCAGCAATCGCCCCCATGCCTAGTGGCGAGATATTGACGCGTTTTTTAATATCTAAAAGTCTCTCATAATCGCGTTTCAACATCTCATAAAAGGATAAGAAATAATGCCCCCAAGTGATCGGTTGCGCCTGTTGCAAATGGGTATATCCCATCACAAATACATCAATATTTGCTTTGGCTTGCGCGACAAAAGCCGCTTGTAAGGCTTTGATCAGCTCAAATAAATGCTCAATATGATCAAGTACCCATAACCTTGTCGCACAAGAGACTTGTTCATTGCGCGATCTTCCCGTATTGGCTTTATAGGCAAGATCGCCTATTTTATCGACTAGCGATTGCTCTACAAAGGTATGGATATCTTCAACGCCATCATTGATTGCCTGCTGAATAAGATACGGATTATTATTAACCTCATGTTCGATCTCTGCTAAGGCTTGATGCAACGCCTTCAATTCGTTATCAGATAAAACATTGATATCACATAACGCTTCAGTAAATGCTTTTGTCGCCTTGATATCATAAGGGAGCAGCCGATAATCAAAGCTCAATGACTCATTAAAACGTACAAATAAGGGATTATTATCCTCACTAAAACGCCCACCCCAGAGTTTTTGTTTTTCTTGTTTTTTTTGTTTTTCTTTATTAATTACTTCTGCCATGGCTTATCCTTTAATTCATTAAAAAATGTGATGAAAAATTCAACGCCCTCGTTGATTTGTTCTACATAAATAAATTCATCGGCACTGTGGGAACGCTTTGAGTCTCCTGGTGAGAACTTAACACTTGGACAATTAACAATCGCCTGATCTGACGTCGTTGGCGAGCCATAGCTATTAATACCTTTTGCTAATAATGCTTGCATTAATGGATGCTCAAATGGCGTTTTACTAGCCTTAATGCGTAATGACCTAGGAGTTATTTCTGATGACATATATTCACGCATAATGTGCAGCACATCCTCATTGCCATAGGCATCAGTCGATCTAACATCAACAACAAAATGACATTTTTCAGGGACAACATTATGCTTTACACCAGCGTTAATCATCGTCACACTCATTTTCACATCACCCAATGTCTCAGAGGTTTGCGCAAACTGATAATTGTTAATCCAATTGATATCTTCAATAGCTTTTAATATTGCATTATCCCCCTCATTGCGTGCAGCGTGTCCTGTCTTGCCATGGGCGACACAATCACAAACCATTAAGCCCTTTTCACTAATCGCAAGCTCCATGCTTGTTGGCTCACCAACGATCGCAAAATCAATAGCATCAAAAAAAGTTAGTGCCAACTCGGCACCATTTTTCCCTGAAACCTCTTCTTCAGCAGCCGCACATAATAATAGATTAAAAGGAAGGTCTGCCCTTTCATAAAAATAACTAAACGTAGCGATCATACTCACCAACGCGCCACCGGCATCATTGGATCCCAAGCCATATAATTTGCCATCAATGATTTCAGCACTATAAGGATCACGCGTGTAGCTCTTGCTCGGTGGCACGGTATCGTGATGGGAAATCAGTAAAACGGATGGTTTGTTATCATCAAAATATTTATTCTTAGCACACACATTATTGCCAACTAAGGTACTAGCAATACCACGTTCAAACAACCATTGTTGGATAAATGCCGCACTTTGTGCCTCGTCTTTTGAAATCGATGGGATTTCAATTAAACATTTGAGTAATGCCAAGGCTTCCGCTTGTTTATGTGCTATATCTTCAATCAATACATCAGAATGCATACTTATACTATTTGTCATTAATTAATACCCTTAAATTAGAATAACTGTATTGTCGTGACTTTTGCTTTCTTACCTTGCAAGGTACGAGCAATATTATCCGCATTACTAATCACCACTTGATTAACGTTAGAGGCTAGCGCATCAAAGCAATTCTCGAGCTTAACCAACATGCCTTGTTGGATCTTGCCTTTTGATATTAAATGTTGGTAGGCATGTAAATCTAAGGTTTCGATCAATGAATCGGGATTGGCAATATCCTCATAAACCCCTGCCAAATCCATACAATAATATAAATTAACCTGATATTGATGTGCCAAGGCTTTTGCGATTTCATATGCCACTGTGTCAGCATTGGTATTTAAAAGCTGCCCACTACCATCATGGGTGATTGGTGCAATAACAGGTAAAAAACCATTATTGATCAAATCAATTAATACATTACGATTGACTGCTTTAACATCGCCAACAAAACCAAAATCATGCATTTGAATTCCACGTTTGTTGCTTAGTAGCAAATTAGCATCAACACCACTTAAGCCCAATGCATTAACATCATAAGCTTGCAACTTAGCCACCATCTGTTTATTAATAATTCCGGCTAATACCATTGTGGCAAGATCTAATGATGCTTGATCAGTCACGCGCCGACCATTAATAAAGGTAGATTCAACACCTAGACGCTTCGCTAATTGACTCACCTGATCGCCACCGCCATGCACGATAACACATGGATTATTTTGCTGTGAAATAGCGTGTAATAGCATATTGAGCTTACTGTCATCATCGATTACACGCCCACCTAATTTGATGATATTAAGTGCTTTATTCAACTTCATTGGCATAGACCTTTTCATTTAATAATGGTGCCTTTGACGTTTTTAATTTCAAAGTTTTGACAAGTTCGGATAACACATATTGCGCGGCATAAAGCCGATTCTCAGCTTGTTCGATAACAATTGAGCATTCAGAATCAAGCACCTCATCAGCAATCACAAGATTGCGTCTCACGGGCAAGCAATGCATCACCTTGGCATTAGGGGCATTTTTTAGTTTCTCTTGAGTAATCATCCATTTGTCATCGGTATTTATGACCTTGCCGTATTCTTTAGTGCTTGACCAATTTTTGACATAGATAAAATCAGCATCTTTAAACGCCTCATCTTGATCATATACCACCTTGGCATCACCAATAAATTCTGAATCCAGTTCATAACCTTCTGGATGTGTCACTACAAACTCATAATCCATCAGTTGCATACCCTCAGCAAACGAGTTTGCTACCGCATGTGGCAAGGGATTAACATGTGGCGCCCAACTTAAGACGACTTTTGTTTTTTTTAGTTTTTTTAGTTTTTTTGGTTTTTCACACTCTTCAATCGTTAGTATATCAGCAAGACTCTGCAAAGGATGACGCAAGGCTGATTCTAAATTCACTATTGGGCAATCCGTATATTTTTTAAATGCGCTAAAGATTTGCTCTTGATAATCTTGCTCTTTGTCATTGAGCTTGGCAAATGAGCGAATTGCGACAATGTCACAATAGCTTGCAATGACTTGTGCTGCCTCTTTGATATGTTCAGGTTTATCGGAATTCATCACTACACCTTCGTTAAACTCCAGTGCCCAACCATTATTCACATCAATCGGTAACACGTTTAAACCAATATTTTGTGCCGCTTTAATTGTTGAAATCTTAGTGCGTAAACTTGGATTTAAAAAAATAATACCTAAAGTTTTATGTGCACCTAATTTATCATTCGCATGTGGATTCTGCTTAATCTCAATACATGATTGAATCGCTTCTTGGATATTATCAATATCATTAATACTTAAATATTGCTGCATGTTTTTACTCCTAGAAACTGTGTTTCTTTTATCTTATAAACTCTCTTTTGGCTGAGCATGAGTCGAAGCCATTACAAATGTGTAATAAATAAATTTCGTCAACTATCACCGCTCCCCTTGAGGGATCACTCGTGCAGCTTAAGCTGCGCGGGTGAGGGGGTAATTGAGGCTACAACTTATTTTTCACATTATTTCTACTCACCCTTCGAATTTGCTCAAGGTGCGGTTAATACTTTTAGATGAGCGCTCATCTTCAATCACTTCTTTTAATGCCAAAATAAATGCATCAATATGAGATTGCTGAATAGTTAGTGCAGGCAGTAAACGCATCACTTGCCCCGCTTGTGCCACACCAGTAAATATATGCTTTTGCTTTAAAAGTGCGCCACGAATTGCCTTACAATCTAAGCTAAATTCAACACCTAGCATAAGCCCACGCCCTCGTACGGTTGTCACTTCAGGGATTTGTAGTAATTGCTCTTTTAAATATGCCCCTTGTTGCTTGGCATTATCAACAAGTGCTTCATCGTCAATAACTTCAAGCACAGCTAACATCGCAGCACAGGCAAGATAACTACCACCGAAGGTTGTGCCTAACATGTTTTTCAATACTGGAATATCATCTTTGATCAACACCCCACCAACAGGAAAGCCATTACCCGCCCCCTTAGCAAAGGTAATTAAATCCGGTTCAATGCCTGATTGCTGGAAACTAAAAAACGCTCCTGTGCGCCCAAAGCCAGATTGAATCTCGTCAACAATCAATTTTGCACCATACTCTTGACACAAACTACTTGCCGTCTGTAGAAAATGTATATCCGGTTCATAGATACCGGCAATGCCTTGAACACCTTCAATAATTACCGCAGCCACATCATTATCCATCGCTTCTTTCAATGCATCGATATCATTTAATAGCACACTAATGACTTGAAAATCATTTGAAAATGGTGATTGAATCGCAGGATTATCAGTAACTGCTAAGGCAAGATTTGTGCGCCCATGAAAGCTATTATTAATGCTAATTATTTTGTTGCGTTTGGTGACAACACCAGCAAGTTTAAGCGCATTTTCTACCGCTTCCGCCCCTGAATTAACTAGAAATAACTGGTAATTATGACAACCACTTACTTGTGCTAGTTTATCTGCCAGATGTTGCTGCATCGGCATCTCAATACTATTGGAATAAAAGCCGATATGTTGCAACTGTTGAGTGATTCTTTCAATATAATGCGGGTGACTATGCCCAATTGAGATCACCGCATGCCCACCGTATAGATCAAGATATTGTTGAGCATTGCTATCCCAAACATATAAATCTTTGGCTTTATTTAATGTAACGGGATAACGATCATATACTTCATATAAATTCATAAAACCACCTTAAAAAACACTGGCCTTGAGGGACAAACCTAACTCACAAGGTAAGTCAAACATAAGATTCATATTCTGTAGAGCTTGTCCTGAAGCCCCCTTAATCAAATTATCAATGACACTGACAACATGCAGATATTCTCCATGTTTTTTCACGGATAAGAAACAAGCATTGGTATTAACGACCATTTTTAAATCTGGCTCCTGATCAAGTACTTTGACAAAGGCACTTTGTTCGTAAAATGCTTGCAAAATTTGTTGTGCCTTTATTTCAGTGAGATCTGACTTAAAATAAATCGAGGCAAAAATACCACGACTAAAATTCCCCCGCATTGGCACAAACAATATTTGATTGTTTGAAGATAATTTCAATGCTTGTTTAATTTCAGCTAGATGCTGGTGCGAAAATGCTTTATAAACAGACATATTATTAGTGCGCCAGCTAAAGTGGGAAGTTCCACTGGGCATCACACCGGCTCCGGTTGAACCAGTAATGGCATTGATATGAATATCTCCATTAACATAATTGCCAAAAGGCATTAGCGCCAGAATAATAGTCGTCGCAAAGCAACCAGGATTGGCAATATTAGATGCAACGGCAATATCACTTTGCTTAATATCCGCCAAACCATAGATAAAATCTGGATTTGCCTGAGTATCTCGATGATCCTGACTTAAATCAATTATCTTGGTATCTGCTTTGAATTGATGCTGTTTAAGTGCCTCCTTAGCTTGCCCATGCCCTACACATAAAAACACGACATCAACATTATAATTTATCTCTTTATTGAATACGCGTTTATTATCGATCAGATAGAAATCATGATGTGTTTTGGCGATTAACTCACCGGCTTGTGAGGTACTATGTATAAACTGAATATCCACTTGCGGGTGATAAGTCAGTAGTCGTAATAGCTCACCGGCGGTATAACCCGCACCGCCTAAAATACCAACCTTTATTTTTTTGTTATGCTCAATCATAAAACTTTACCCTGCACCGCTGCTTTAATTGAGCTAAATTGCGTTGTCTTGGCTGACTTATCTTTATTTTGCAATTGATAATAAGCGGCAAGCTGTGTGCTCATCACTTTAGTAAATCCTTTGACATCATCACCTGTGAAACTTGCATTCTCCTCACCATATTTGGCATGTTGTGCCTGCATTAAATCATGCTCAGACTGTATACCCAACAGTACGAAATGAAGTGGATAAAGCTTCACAAACACATCCCCTGTTACCTTTGCCTGCGTCGATAATAACAACGCTTCAATATCACGCGCTGCCGGATCAAGAAATTGTCCTTCATGTACCATCTCAGCATAGGTATCACTTAAGCTTGTTTTAATTTTAAGCTGTGCTTTAGTCAGTACATGTTTTTCCAATAAGTGATGCGCCTTTATCAGTATTAAAGGCGCAGGCGCTTCAAAGCCAACACGCCCCTTGATATTGATAATGGTGTCACCGACATGAATATCGCGACCAATACCGTATTGGCTAGCAAGATCATTAAGCTTTTGAATTACTTGAATTGAATTTGATAACTCGTCATTTAAAGCAATTGGCTCACCATTAATAAAGGTAATCTTTAACGTTTCTTCTGTATCTTGCGCTTTAGCTATCTTCGTTGGCCAAGCCTCATCTTTTAAATATAAATCTGAACTTAAGGTCTCAACACCACCAACAGAGGTACCCCATAAACCTTTATTGATCGAATAATTTTTGCTACTTTCGCTGCAACTTACACCTGAATTAATTAAATATTCTTGCGTTGCCGCACGTGATAATTTCAAATCACGAATGGGCGTGATAATTTGAGCTTCTGGAGATAATATATGAAACATCAGATCAAAGCGCACTTGATCATTGCCTGCTCCCGTGCAGCCATGTGCAATCTTAGTGATACCCATCGTATTTGCTACCTTAGCAATCGTCATTGCTTGAAAAGCACGCTCAGCACTGACAGATAAAGGATAACAGTTATTTTTAAGTGCATTAGCAAAGATCAGAAACTTAACACATTCCTGATAAAAGTCTTTTGTGACGTCAATGCTTTGATGCGTTTTTGCACCCAACTGATAAGCTCTGCGTTCAATCTGTGCTAACTCAATCTGAGTGAAACCACCCGTATTAACCGTCACAGTATGCACTTCTAAGTGATGCTCCTGCTGTAAATACTTAACACAAAAACTTGTATCCAAACCTCCACTAAATGCGACAATAACTTTCATTGATTGCTCCCTTTTATTATCTTTATTATCTTGATTCTTTTGTAATACACCTTGCTCTTGCTGTTCATTTTGCTCTTTTTGCTCTTTTTGCTTTTGTTTTCTTTGCGGATCGTACAGCATCCCTGTGCATAAACAATTTTGATATTCTTTAGCTTGTAAAATAGCGAAGTTCACACAACTCATACATCCTTGCCAAAATGTCTTATCCTTCGTTAAGCCAGTAAAAGCAGCCGGCTCATAACCTAATTCATAATTGATACGCATCACCTGAGGATTGGTCGTTAACCCAAAGATCTTAGCATTAGGATAATATTCACGCGCTAACATAAAAGCTTTTGATTTCAAGGCTTTGGATAAACCTAAGTTGCGATATTCTGGAAAAACAATTAAGCCTGAATTAGACACATAAGACTTATCTTGCCATGACTCAATATAACAAAAACCTACAATTTGATTAAGCAGACGATCAATCGCAATCACTGCATGTTTTGAACGTATTTTCTCTTGCAAATAGTTCACACTGCGCTTGGCAATACCCGTCTTTCTTTGCTTAGCACTTTCTTCAATCTGTGCAGCAATTACATGGGCAAAATGGCAATGCGTACTATTGGCAATAACGATGTCGACATGACTTAGCTTCATCTAGGTGCTTTCTATTAATCCAAACGAAGCTCAACGATAGCAAAGCCTTAATGATAGATAAAATTCATTTTTTATATGTTTTGATGAATTAAATTCATCAAAACATAGTTTTCCATTAGTGAATTAATTAAAAGCTTCCATTGCTTTAGCGATTTTTGCAGCAATCACTTGATGCGTTTCTGCCGTTGGATGTACTGTATCCTCAAATAGATGTTTTTTATTATCAGCTTGCGGTGTGCACAATAGTGCAGAATTAGTCAAAGCTGCTAATGGATTATCTGGGGTAACAGGCGCCTGCTTACACGCGGGTGTTGTCGTGTCATCAAACTGATAGGTTTTGCCCAATGCAGACATCTCATAATTTGCCACCATATCATTCATTAAATTGAAAACATCCACTGGCACAATTTTAATACTTGGGACTTGTTTTTGTAACGTACCTAACATATTACTCAATGCCGTGTTATAAGCAACAGATGCTTTTTCTAGTGCTGATTGCTGGTTAGCCGCAATCGCCAATGGTGTTAAACCAATATTTGGTAAAAATAGCACAACAAACTTCTTAGCACCATGCGCTGCAAGATACTGAACATCATAGGCAATATCGCCTGCCGCTTGTGTCATCGCTTGTGCAACCTCAGCCGCGGATGGTGTTGGCTTCTTTGCAACCTCAAGGAATAGGTTGTTGGCACCACCCCATAAAATATACACTTTACTTGCATCCGCCATACCATTATTTTGATTTAGGTAACTATCAATTTGATTATAATTTTCAAGCTGATCATAGACTGGTTGCAAACCAGCATCAGTTGCTTTAGGGCAACTATAAGCAGGATGCCCATTCACTTGTGGAATAGGACCAATCGGTGATGGCATATATAATGGTAAATTTCCAGGTGGCGCCAATGTTGGTGCAGCAGCAAACAGTGATTTATCCAACACTAATCCAATCCCAGAGCACGTTGTTGTTGCACCACCTTGTGCATAATTATTACCCGCTAAGCCTTTACTTTCCGTATCAAGTGATACATTCAAGAAAGCTTGTAATACAGGGTTAATCTGAGCATACCACACAGGATATGCCACCTTTATTGGCTGCATATAATAGCTATTATTAGCTAAAGCCGTTGTACTTGATGCCCCAACCAACTTAGCCAAATCAGTAACCCAAACATTGCCTCCTGGGGTGGTATAGGTTGTTGATTTATCCGTTGATGTTCCAGGCACTGTTGGCCATGCAGGTAGTACATTGGGTAAAAATTTATGTAACCCTTTGACTAGGGCAGCTAGCTGATCCTGCACACCTGCATCCGACAAACTATCGCCAAATACAACAAAGTCTTGCCCTTTATCACCTTTAACCGTAATCGTTTGTGTTGTGCCGCCAACACTTATGGTTAAAGTGTCCTGTTGATTATATTGCGTATCCGTTGTTGGCGCATAGCTCAAACTAAATTGACAACTTTGACCATTACTAATAGCTTGCGCACACGTCCCTAAATCAACAGTGAATCCAACATTTCGATTGGATTGTGTGACACTCACCTGATATGCATTTGACTGACCGACTGCACCAATGCTTTGATCACCAACGCTTACAGTGAACTCTTTTTGATTATTTTGATTAATATCCGCATGGATCACATTATCCGTCGGTGAGCTAACATTAACAGCAACCCCAACGCTGTCACCGCCACCCCCACCACCACAGGCAGATAATAGTGTTACTGCTGTCAGCACACTGATTTTTTTCCACGCTTTCTTAGATTGCGAAAACTTTATGTTCATCATCTTTTTACCCTATTTATTAATATTAGAATTTATATCTCAATGCCAAACCAAAGATATCGGCAAACCCACGATAATCAGCAGATACTTTATTTTGCTCAATATTTGGAATATTTGCATTTGAACCGGTATACTCCGTGACATTGATACTTTGATTAAGCATGAAAATATGCTCATAGACGGCATCAATTGAGAAATGATCATTAACATGATACGTGCCACCGAGTGTCACCCAAATGCGGTTAGTATCCGGCATTCTTGCATCTCTTGTTTCTGAGACCGTTGGTGTTTGGTCATATGCCACACCGGTTCTTACCGACCAATGTGGAGTAATTTTATAATCCGTTCCCAATGAGAATAACCAGCTGTTTTTCCAACCTAACTGCATCGTTGAAGAAGTTGAATAACCTCCTGGAGTATCAATGGTCAGCTTATCCAAAGTACTCCACATCGTATACTGCACAGTGCCTCTGACTTGCCATTTTGACGTAATATCTTGAGTAATACCGAAATTAATCACACCAGGGGTTCTAAATGAAGTCGATGCATCAGAAATATAGCTATTATACGGTGCCCCTGGCGTTATTGGTGTGCTCCCTGTTGGTAGTAACCATTGATTGCCTGTACCTTCAATATTCATCTTAACTGGTGTGCGATAACTCAAACCAAAATAGGTCGCTTTCACTGGATGAAACATCACACCAAAAATACCACCAACGCCCCAGCCATTACCACTAATATTCGTCGCTTGATTTGTAGGCGTTGCCAGTTCGCCATCATAGTTTGAAAACTCAGCACTGGCATATTGGATTTGCAATCCTGCGGCAATCGAGATCTCTGGAATAATATTAAAGGCAATCTCAGGTGTTAAATTAACGACTTCAATTGATGTTTTCTGTGCGGCATAGCGCACAACTGAGTTATCATCATAATTTGTCGTCATTCCCCACGGTGCGGTTAACGCCACACCCGCTGCTAGTCGATCATTAATACGCCATGCACCATATAAGTTAGGTACTAACGCACCCTCAACCACACTATTTTGCGATGATGCACCTGATACAGGATCATCTGCAAAAGGAATCGTACTGTAATGTACACCATGACTGGCTTGTGCATTGGTCATTTTCACACTAGGTAAGATATAGCTGCCACCGATGTAAACGCTGTTATCCTTAACAAATCCCAAGTTAGCTGGGTTATTAAAGATACTACTGACATCATCTGGACTTGCAGCACTTCCTGCCATTGCCATCCCTTGTAAATAAACACTGTTCTCATTGACCTGAAAGCCTGCTGCTTCAGCCTGACAAGTCATGGCAAAAGCCACTGCCAAAAATGACAGCTTGTGTAATTTTCTCATATTTTCCCCTCTTTCAACAAAACGCTCTCACATATGTATTTAATCTACATATAAAACAAGGGGATTGTACTGAATCTCGCTACTCAGTCAAATCGATACAGGCATAATCGGGATAAAAAGAGTTCGAAAATACAACGCATCCGCTTTATTGGGTAATTTATCTACTAATTAGACCAAGCTAAATCCATTGCATGCTGCACTTGCACATCAATGTTTTATTGATTTCTACTGGGCTTTTTTGACACCTGATAACAAACTCACCAATATGGGGCCTGCAATATTCTGCCATACAGCGTAAAGTGTCCCTGCAATAGCTGCTAATTTACCAAAAAATAAAATTGCAATCACAATCCCTAAACCAACATCAAGAATACTAAACTCAAATAATAAGGCAAGCGCGCTTTTGTGATCCAGGCTAAATATTTTCCCTAAAACATAGCCAATAACGGAGGCTAAAGCGTGCAGTAAAACAATAGCAACACATAGTTTCAAAGACACATGCCATAACGCTTCTTTGTTTAGTGCAACCACAACCATCACAACAATAACAATCGTTATAATTGCAAGTAATGAAAGTTTATTTAAGGTGTGTGGCTTTAGTTCGATAAAACGCTGAAAAATAATCCCTGCCACTATTGGCAGTACCACAATCATCAAAGTGGTTGTTACAATACCAACCCAAGGAATTGTTACTGTTTTATGCAAAAATAAATACAATATTAATGGCATAATAATAGGTGCCAATAGCGTTGTAACCAATGTAAGACTGACAGTTAGTGCTAGATTTGCTTTAGATAATAATGACATCACATTAGACGCCGTTCCTCCAGGGCACGCACCGACAATCACAAGACCAATTAATGCATAATTATCTAACTGAAGTAGTCGTCCAATAGTATAAGCGATCAGTGCAGTGACAAAAGATTTCAACACAATAATCAGTATGAAGCGTCCCTTGATATCAGCAATCTGTCGCATATCTTTAAGAGACACATTAATGCCCACCAAAAACATAATAACCCCTAAGAATAAAGGAATAAATGCTTTTAGAGGAGTAAAAATACTCGGCAAGCATAGTGCCAGTAATGCCCCGCATATCACAAAAATAGAAAACGACTTAATCATGGCGTAATTGTTTAACTTCATGTTTTTATCCTACTCACGATGAAGCTATAGTCTCTCAGTAAAAAAAGCGTATCACAAGTTACTATTTAAATTGGGTCAAATTAAAACGTGTGACATAAAGATTCGACTATGTGAAAACGGGAGTGTTCATAAAACTGTGTCAATTTAAATTTAATATTGATGTAGTGTGTTA
>JAHDDB010000196.1 GCA_020629575.1 Caedibacter sp.
ACTTTTTCTATTTCAACACCCCGCCTCGCAAGCTCGGCACCCCTCTTGAAAAGAGGGGAATTTTTAACCACCTTTGCTTAACTCCCTTCTTTTCAAGAGGGGTGGCAGCCGTAGGATGACGGGGTGTTTATAAAGTCATAGTTTTTCTAAAGTGCGTAACTTCAGTTACTTATTTAAAATTGTGTATGCCTTGACTTAGGTGTAAGTTGGAGCCTTTATAAGCTAAGCTCTCTTAGTACCTCTCCCCTTGTGGGATTGCCCGTACAGCTTGAGTTGTACGGGTGAGGGATAATTAAAACTCAACTTATTTCTAATCCATTACCTAAGTATACCCTTCGACTTACGCTCAGGGTACGGTTACTTTAATTATGTTTATTATTTTTAGGCTTAAACAAAGCAAATCCAAACCAACTAATGCTTGCCAATATGATCCCAAGGATCAAGCCGATAATCACGCATCCGGTAATTAATGGTGCAAAAATACTATGGATATGCGTAATCATCTGGTGCCACGCAAAGTTATCCTCATGAAACAGTGGTGTCTTGCCTAGAATGAAACAGCCAAATAGATAGGCACCATACATCATCGGCAGCATAGTGATTGGGTTGCTGATCCATACTAATGCGACGGCAATAATCAAGTTAGCACGCAAAAAAAGTGCCAAAATGGTAGCAGGCACCATTTGAAATGGCATTGGCATCATACACATAAAACCACCAATAACGCAGGCTTTGCTGACACTGCTTTTATCAAATTGCCATAAGAAATTATGGTGCATGTGTTTGTGTAAAAAGCGCAACCATTTATGTTCTTTCAATTCCTCTTTGCTAGGCAGCCATTTGCGCTTCACGATTTCTTTCCAGTACTAATAATCTTTATAAATCATAGCAAAAAGTGATGATAAAAGCTGTTGAACACTGGCAAAAAAATAAAAAATCTATCAGCCATAGCAAGATGTCTTTAGTGCAAAAGATCTTGCTTAAAATGACTTTTTTGTGTATTTTGTTTTGGTTTTTTGAAGTGGATCATGCAAAGTTATGATCGTGTTGTGGGTCTATGTGTTAAACATATTAACGTAATGTAGAGAAAAATGATTATTACTCAAAATGTTTTCTTGATTGGGCCAGTTGGTGCTGGCAAGAGTACAATAGGTCGTCAATTAGCAAGTGAGCTTAAGCTTGACTTTGTCGATTCAGATCGTGAGATTGAGCAACGTTGTGGCGTTGATATTGATTGGATTTTTGATATTGAGGGCGAAGACGGTTTTAGAAAAAGAGAGCAAGAAGTGCTCGGTGATTTAGCGACTCGTCAGGGTATTGTTTTGGCTACTGGTGGTGGTGCGATTATTTTGCCTGAGAACAGAACGCTGCTGTCATCTCGTGGCAAAGTGGTTTATTTACAAGCTTCAATTGAGCAACAATTAGAGCGTACAGCCAAAGATAAAAAGCGTCCATTATTACAAGTTGATGATAAGGAAGCGCAACTGAAGAAATTAATGGCAGAGCGTGAACCGCTATATCGAGAGATTGCTGATATTACCATTGAGACAAGTGAAACGACCGTGCGCAATGTGGTGCAAAAAATCACCAATCTATTAATGGAAGAGGCGGTGTGATCACCGAGGTTCTCGTTTCCCCAAAGGGTAAGTCAAGTTACCCTGTCATGATTTCGCCTGATATTAACTTTACGAAGCTTATTCCCTATATCAAAAACAAAGAAGTACTGATTGTCACTAATGTCACAATTGCTGATTTGTATTTATCACAATTGGATAAAGCCATTAAAGGTGAATGTTTTAAATATGCGCATTGTATTTTAGCCGATGGTGAAGCGTATAAAAACAGCGTTTCTTTAAATGTGATCTATCAACATTTGCTTGAGCGTAATTACACGCGTAACTGCGTGCTGATCGCATTAGGTGGTGGCGTTATCGGTGATATTACAGGGTTTGCAGCGGCTACCTATCAGCGTGGTGCCAATGTTATTCAGATTCCAACGACTCTATTGTCACAAGTAGATTCTTCGGTTGGCGGTAAAACAGCGATTAATCACCCTTTGGGTAAGAATATGATTGGCGCTTTTTTTCAACCACAATTGGTAATGACGTCAACGCAATTTTTAAAGACTTTATCTCAACGTGAATTTGCCGCAGGCATGGCAGAAGTGATTAAATATGGCTGTATTATTGATGCGGATTTCTTTGCATGGCTTGAGCAAAATAATCAGTTATTAATAGCGCATGATCCAAATGCATTAATCTATGCCATTGCCAAAAGCTGTGAGCTTAAAGCGCATGTGGTCAGTCTTGATGAAGAAGAAAGAACGGGTGTGCGCGCACTTTTAAATCTTGGGCATACCTTTGGACATGCCATTGAGTGTTGCCAAAACTATCAAGGATTGAAACACGGTGAAGCGGTTGCTATTGGCATGGTAATGGCTGCCGAGTTATCACAAACTTTAGGATTTGTTGATGAATTGGTTGTTAAAAGAATATGCGCACTACTTCAATGCTTCTCATTGCCAGTGGCGTTACCAAAAGGATTGAGCCAGACACAGTTTATCGCAGCAATGTTGCGTGATAAGAAAAATACCACAGCAGGTATTACACTTATTTTGTTAGATGCGATTGGTCAGGCAAAAGTAGATAAATCAATTTCAGAAAATGATTTATCAGACTTTCTTTCAAGCTATTTTGATTAAGCTTATCTTGATTCATCATAAATTATTATAAAAGCTTAAATAGTGTTTGACATCAGATGTCCTTTAGCTAGAATAGCACCTGTTCTCGCGATGCGAGAAGTTCAATTTATCATTCACACAAGTTTGTGTGCCAGAGTGGCGAAATTGGTAGACGCAGTGGATTCAAAATCCACCGGTGGCAACACTGTGCCGGTTCGAGTCCGGCCTCTGGTACCAAAGATTTTTAAATGCTTGTTATTTTTGACGAATCTTAGGTTATTGATAATAATAAAACCTCAGACGGTCAATTGAGGATAAAACAATGACAACACAATGGGATGTTAAG
>JAHDDB010000197.1 GCA_020629575.1 Caedibacter sp.
TCAGATTCAGATGTGTTCAATATGCGATCTAATCCACGGATAAACTGGTAGAGCCTATCTTTCTGTATAGGTTTCTAAATTTAATCATTTGATAAAGTTTGATGTAGTATTTATTTTAAAAGCAATTCCTGACAAACAAATCTCATACGAAAAACCGCAATGCTTGACCAAGCTTTTTACCAAATCCTAAATTAGCATCAATCGTAAATATCGGTTGATGCCAGTTACGAATCCACGTTAACTGGCGTTTGGCTAGCTGGCGTGTTGCTGCAATGCCCTTGGCAACAAATTCATTATAATCATACTCACCATCAAGATATTGCCATGCTTGACGATAACCGACACTGCGCATCGATGGCAGATCCGCATGCATAAGTTCTAGTTTTTTAAGTCCTTCAACTTCTTTTAAAAAACCATTATCTAGCATTTGCATAAAGCGCTTTTCAATCATCTGATGCAAATATTTACGATCATTTGGAACTAACGCGCATAGCTTAAGTGATTGACCTAAACCACCCTCTTTGGCATTTTCAGCAATAACATGCGAGTAAGGTTGATCAGTAAGTAATATCACCTCAACGGCACGCTCAATTCGCTGTTGATCATTTGGATTAAGCTTGTTTGCTGTGAGAGGGTCTTTGTGCATCAAGAAGTCATACCAATATGCCAAATCTTGGAGCTTTATGGTGTCACGCACTTTATCATCTGCTTCAGGTAGCTTAGATATACCTTCTTGCAATGCTTTAAAGTACATCATCGTGCCACCTACAAGCAACACTTCCTTGTTACGTGCATGAATCTCTTGGATCAATCGCTTAGTATCATTGATAAAATCATTGACCGAGTAATTAAACCACGGCTCGATAATGTCAATTAGATAATGGACAACACCATTCATTTCCAAGAGATTCGGCTTAGCTGAACCAATATCTAATCGCTTGTACACCAAAGCCGAATCAACACTGATAATTTCAGCATTCATCTCTTTGGCAAGCTCAATGGAAAGAGACGTTTTTCCTGAGGCAGTCGGGCCTGCTAAGGCATAGACTTTTTTTGAAATAACAGACATGGAGAAATAATTATTGAATCAGTTGATGATTAATCTCAACTTTATATTGTTTCTTTAATGCAGCCAAATAGTCATTTAGCTCGATATTGCTATAGTTGTTTTGCAGCACTTGCATTGGCAACTCATCGGTGCCATCAATGACTTTTGCTACTTCATATACCCAATATGATTCACCATTCTTTGCCAATTTGTATGACTTCAAACCATCGCTGAAAATAGCTGTTTTTAAGTCTTGGTCGAGAGTGAAGTCACTGCGTGAAACGGTTTCGGTTTTTGCCTTCACCGTTTTGACTTCTTTTTTATCTTGTAAAGCTTTAAGCGCATCTTGTGCTGCTTTTTGCGCTTGCGCTAATGACTCTGTGGCAATATACGCCGTTTTGACCTTATCTTTAACCTCAGCAAAGCTTAAGGTATGTTTCGGAATCATCTTGTCAACTTTATAGATAATGCCATCGGTTTGACCTTGAGCAATAAAGCCTTGCGCTTTGTTGTGATCAAATACCGCCTCTTGTAATTTGGCATTGCCTTCAACATTTGCACTTGTCGTCTTTTTATCAAATGCCTTTGTCGTGGTAGGCGTTAATTTATTGGCTTTAACGACTTGATCAAAGCTATTGCTATTAATACTTGTTAACACTTCATTAAACTTAGTCAATGCCGCACGATTTTTAAGAATCTTTTCAATCACAGGCTTTGCTTCTGACAATGACATTTCGGCAGGGGCTGTGATTTTTGTTAATTTAACAAACTCATTATCTGATGTTTCTTTGACAGGTGATTCAAGCGTTAAATTAAATAACGCAAACTGCGCAAAGCCTGAAGCATCTGCTTGTGATAATGGCTTTATTTGTTCAATTTTAACTTCTTTTAACTCATCAGCGGTTAATGCCTTATTGGCTTTAAGCTTATCAGCAATTGCTTTACTGTCTTTAGCTTTTTTATCAATCGTGATTGTCTCACCAGCTCTTAACTCAGGTGACATAAGCGCATCTTTATTGGCTTGATAATAGCTATTGATTTCACGCTCAGATACTGGCTCTTTGCTCACAAAGTCCTGAGATGATAATTTGACATAAGATACAACCGCTTGCTCAATCTGCTCATATTGCGCCTTGTGTGCATCATAATAAGCTTGAAGCTCCTTGTCTGTTGGTTTGATCTTACTGGCATAATCTTTTGCCGCAAAATCATAATAAGTCACTTCGCGCTTTTGTCCCATTAATGCACTTAGTGTTTTTTGTTCATCACTTAACACAAACTCACTTTGCAATAGCGGTGTCACAATACTTGAGGTCAAAAGGCTATTGGCGATAAGCGCTTTAATATTGCCGGCACCACCATATAGCTTAGCCAACTCATCAAAACGTTTAGCTGAGTATTGTCCATTTTCAATAAATGCCGGATTTTGGAAAATTGCAGTGGATACCGCAGATTGTGTAATGGCAATATGCGATGCCGTAGCATCTTGTTGCAACAATGCTTGATCCACTAATTGATTTAATGTTTTCTCTTGTAATGCTTTTTGATCAAGTGAAGGCTGTGCTTGCATATTTTGCGACAAGCTTTGTTGATAGCTATTTTGCGAGATTTGCACATCACCTACTTTTGCCACAGATTGAGGTGAAACGCCACCTGAGACAAAAAAATAACTAATACCTGTTAATACAAAAACCGCACTCACTGCGATGATGATAATCCACGTAATCCAACCTTTAAATTTATCATTAATCGATTGCAACATATGACACTACTACCTACTTCCATTGAGCTTAAAATTAAGTTGTCACATCTTAGCATGGGATATACCGCTCGTGAATCATTTTGCGGTGTTTAATAGCGAAAACAAAAAAGGCATGCTACAAGCATGCCTTTAAATATGTGGTGGGTGCTGAGGGGATCGAACCCCCGACCCTCGCCTTGTAAGGGCGATGC
>JAHDDB010000198.1 GCA_020629575.1 Caedibacter sp.
GCTCAGCAAAATGCATTTTTGCCGATTCTACAGCAAGCTTAATGTCTTTAACACCAGCACTAACTGCCGAAAGCTCTATAAAGTGATAGGAAAGCTCATGAGCTAACACTTTGGCTAAAGTGGTTTTACCAACACCTGGGTCGCCATAGAAGATCATTGACACGATATGAGACTTATCAAGCATCCGTGTTAGTATCTTTTGCTCACCTAACAAATGTCGCTGCCCTACATAGTCTTTGATGTTTTTAGGGCGCATTCGATAAGCTAATGGTGCTTGAACATAAGACATAGCTAATCCTTATTGTTTTGATAATTATTGACGATCTCGTATAACATGCCTTCACGCAATGCACCATCTGATTTCAACATGTTTTTAATCGATAAACGATTAAACAGCGCATAAAGCACGCAAAATCCACCTGCTAAGATGTTTTCGCGATCTGCTCTTAGACCATTAAAGTGAATATTAGCCACCACTTTCTTTTGTAATAACTCAGCGGCCAAATTCTCTAAAACCTCACGCGTAATGCTGCCATCTGACCAGTTGTTTGCTAGTGCTAAATCCGAAATCGAGCGAATGGTACCAGAGGATCCCAGAACGACTTCCCAACCTTTTTGACTGTATTCTGTAGCAATCGGCTCAATTAAGGTGTGCGCATAGGTAATTGCCTGTGTCATATTGGAAAGACTTAATAAACCGTCATTAAAGAACTGGTTTTGCATGCTGACACAACCCATTTCAAGACTGACTAATGCCTTTAGATTCTGCCCCTTACCAATAACTAGTTCCGTTGAACCACCACCAATATCAATAATTAAGGCTTGTTTCTTTTTGGCTTGTGTTATGGAAGAAGCACCGACATAGACAAGACGCGCTTCTTCTTCACCTGAAATAACTTCAATTTTGGTTTTTAATATACATTCAGCTTCTGTTAAAAAGTCTTGAATATTATCCTGTGCCTTACGTAGAGTATATGTGCCAACGACTTTGACTTCATCGACCTGATAATGATCGATTGACAAAGCAAAGTTTTGCAGACACTCCAAAGCACGGGTTTTAGCTTCATCAGTAAGTCCCATGTCATCGGTGAGTCCGGCTCTTAACTGTACTTTGCTTTTACCACGATACAGCTCTTTGATATCACCTTCGGTTGTCACCTGTGAGATCAACATGTGAAAACTATTAGAACCCAAATCGATTGTCGCTACTTTTTTACTCGACATAATGTATTACTTTTCCTAACTTATACTATCCATTGGCATCATAGCATAGCAACAAGTAATGCCAAAGGTATTCATTTTTATCTTATGATTAAATTTAACAATTTTTCTTGAAATTACAATTTACACCCCTATCTATCAGCTCGTGATACGCCAAACGGGTATTACAAAACCTTTTGAGTCATATGACTATGACTTCAAAAAAAACTAGAACAAACTTGCTAAATTAGGAGTGAAATTATGAATACATTAGATGCACTTGTTAGAAACGCCATTGGCTTTGATCGCTTATTTGCATTGGCTGAAACAGGTAAACCAACCAGCTACCCTCCCTACAATATCGAAGTTTTAGGTGAGCATGATTACTTAATCAGCATGGCAATTGCAGGCTTTAAAGAATCTGAGATTGATATTGTTGTTCATCAAGGTAAGTTAACTGTCACCGGCAACAAAAATGAAGACAGCAAAGAACGTAAATTTATTCATCGTGGTATCGCTGAGCGTTCATTTACACACACTTTTGAACTTGCTGATCATATTGAGGTCAAAGATGCACAATTTGAAAATGGTATATTAAACATTGCTTTAGTCAAAGAGATTCCAGAAGCAATGCAACCTAAGAAGATCAAAATAAATTCAAATGCACAAAATACTCAAAATACACAAGGTGCTAAAAAACTTGAAACAATTAATTAATTAATTAATAAATTCCACGCTTGCTCTTTGTAGTGGCAAGCTGCTTCTTGCGGATCTTCTGCACCATAAATACCGCGTCCAACAATAATAATATCTGATTTTTTGTGCGTGATAACATATTCAGGGGTGTTATAGTTTTGCCCTAAGTTGTCACCTCTGGAGGCAAAATTCACCCCTGGTGTCATCGTGGCTAAATCATTATCTTGACTTAGTTTTTCTTGCGCAATAAAGCCCATCACAAAGTCTTTATTTTGCTCTGCTTCAACAACCGTTTGTTGTGTGTATTCATCACTAAATAGATTGCCTTTACTACTCATTTGTGCCAAAAGTAGTAAACCAATGTCACGCCCTTTACACCCTTCTTTTAACCCATCAATAATGCCAACCCCAGGCAAAAGATGGGCATTAATAATATCTGCCCATTGGGCAATATGATAAACCCCATCACGCACTTGGTGGCAAACGGTGTTACCAATATCGGCAAACTTACGATCTTCAAAGATAAGAAACCCTGCTTCATCAGCGATTTGGCGTAATTCTCGCGTCAATTGTGGTGTAAAATCAGAGACGATATCAATATGCGTTTTTAAGATAGCAATATGATCTGCCGTTTTCTCAACAAGCTTTAGAAGTGATTTACTATCTGTGACATCAGCGGACAAAGCCAAATTCGTTTTTTTGCTTTGTACAATTTTGTGTAATTTCTGTGTGACCGGATGCGTTGATTGAGCATAAGGAAGTCGCATGATTCAAACCTAACTGTATACTTGATTTGAGCGCAAACTATAACATAGGTGCCCTTTGGCGTCTATCAAGGGCATTGATTATTTTGGTGATTTTAATGATTTTGATTATTTACTGGAGTTACGCACTTTTGCTCAACTACCCCACCTCGCAGGCTCGGCACCCCTTCACAAGTGACATAGGTTTATAGGGATCTTTTTGTAAGTGGGTTTTAAAATGGTTGAGTTAAA
>JAHDDB010000199.1 GCA_020629575.1 Caedibacter sp.
ACCACGATTTATCATTAAAGACTATATAACAACGACTGATTCAAAAGATAAGTCACCCACTGAGAATAGAAAAGAAAGTGAATAAAAAAGGTAACAACATGTCCGTTAAATTATTAGTTTTAGGCGTCAATGGCTTTATTGGCAGCAGTATGGTGGAAAAGATCTTGAAGGATACCGATTGGGAAATCTATGGCATGGATCTTTCCGATCATAAAATCACGGAATTCTTGGATCATCCACGCTTACATTTTGTTAAAGATAATGTACTTGAGAATATGGAATGGGTTGAAGAACATATCCAAAAATGTGACGTTATTTTCCCACTGGTTGCTGTTGCCAACCCCGCGCTTTATGTCTCTGATCCATTATTTGTTTATAAGCTCGACTATGAATCAAATGTTGATATTGTGAAGCTATGTGTTAAGCACAAAAAACACCTTATTTTCCCATCGACATCAGAAGTCTATGGCATGAGCAAAGACATTCCATTTAATGAAGAAACCAGCGCTTTAGTGACAGGACCTATCAATAAGCCGCGCTGGATATACTCTTGCTCTAAGCAGCTACTTGATCGTGTCATTCACGCTTATGGCATGCAAGAAGGGCTTAATTACACGTTATTTAGACCATTCAACTGGATTGGTCCCAAGCAAGATGAAATCAAATCGTCTAAAAAAGGTAGTGCCCGCGTATTAGCGCAATTTGTCTCAAATATTATCGATGGTAAAGATTTACAGCTGGTTGATGGTGGCACACAACGTCGTTGCTTTACCTATATTGATGATGGCATCGATGCTTTGATTGAGATCGTTAAAAAACGTGATAACGAAGCACATCGCCGTATTTTTAATATTGGCAATCCAGATAATGAATACTCAATTAAAGAATTAGCAGAGTTAACCGTTGATGCGATGAAACGTTATCCTGAATACAAAGTTCGTGCTGAGAGCACCAAAATCATTGCGACAACTGCAGGAGACTATTACGGTGAAGGCTATCAAGATGTCGATCGCCGTGTGCCATCCATTGAGAATGCTAAAACACATCTTCATTGGGCACCCAAAGTATCCATGCAAGACGCATTAAGAAAAACATTTGATTATCATCTACTACAATGACGATTATTAGCGCCTTATTTTTCTCGATTTTAGCGGGCATTTTAAACGGCAGCTTTGCCGCTCCAACAAAACATATGCAAATCAACCCAGTCAAGATGTGGCTTAACTTTGCTTTCTGGGGATTTATTATTATCCCCCTTTTGACCTTTTTGATAGTTGATCCGGCGTTTTTCAGCTTGCTACTGCAGGTACCTAGCATGGCAATTGTTATTCCACTGATTGCCGGTTTAATCTGGGGTATCGGCATGGTTTGTTTAAGTGTTGCCCTTAAACATATTGGTATTGGTGTTGCTTTTGTTATCAATATTGGTATCGGTACGGCAGGTGGCACACTTATCCCACTGATATTCTTCCCACAACAGCAGTTAAGCACGGGGTTTGTCAGTTTAGTAATCATAGCGGTTGTTTTCTTATTAGTTGGCGTATTATTGGCAGGGCTTGCTGCACAACAACGTGAGAAAGAAGCCTTAACTAATATAACCAACAAAGCAACTAAGGTGGCATTATTTGCCATTTTGATTACAATTTTTGCAGGAATAAGCTCTGCACTTCAAGGGGCTAGCTATGCCTATGCATTAAGTGCATATGCCACACTGACAAATGAAGTCAATAACCCCTTTATTCTTGCGATATTGCCGTGGTTTTTTGTATTTGTTGGGGGTTTTATACCTTATGTCATCTACTTTGCGATGTTAAACGCTAAGATTCAAGGTCAAATTCAAGCCGTTTACAGACGAAAAATGACCTTAAAAGATCAACTATTGATTATTGCCATGGCAGTAATGTTTTTTGAATCAACGGTTTGTTATGCCAAAGCCTCACAAATTCTAGGTGCTTTAGGTCCGATTATTGCTTGGCCATTGTTTATGACATTTATTATTTTAATGTCTAATTTCTGGGGACTTAAGCACGGTGAATGGCGTAATGCATCACGTGCTGCAGGTATCAAAATTATTAGCGCAATTATATTATTGATTATCGCTGTAGTCACTTTAGTTGGGGCAAGCTTATTTCGTTAAGCTTTCATTATTTATTGCCGTGTCACCCAACACCACCTTATTTTCCCACCACTGCATGAAAAATCTTGCCAGCTCTTCACTATGCACAGTTTTGCGCCAACTATAGAAAACCAGTTTTTTCTCAAAGGCAAAATCAAAATTGACACGTTTTAACTTAAAAATATCACGGTAGTACTGATATAGGTGGTACTCGGTAGACATCACCGTATTGGGCATACTGCTTAATAAACTCATCGACGTCAAAATACTGTTAGACAACACCACCTTACTGCGCGGATGATGTCCGATAGTTTGACGAATATAAGGTGTCTCTTTATCGTGCATGGTGATATGTTTTGCTTGAAGATAATCAACCAAGGTCATTTTATCGAAATTACTTTGTTGACTTGTGATCACAACCGACTGTGTTTCCATCAATGGCTGTGTTGGAATACTCAACACACGGTCTTCCATGCCAATAAATAAATCAAATTGACTCACATCACATTGTGCTTTGTTTAAGTCTTTAAGCTTCAATACTTCCATTTCGATTTCAATATCATGAACCCTGCAGGCTTCAATAAAATCAGGCATATATAACAGCGCGAAAAAATCACTGGTCAGCACTTTATAGCACTTTTTCTCCGCCTCTGCACTACTGTGTTTTGCCAGCCCGACAATATGGCCGATATAACTGCACAGTTGCAAG
>JAHDDB010000200.1 GCA_020629575.1 Caedibacter sp.
CAAACCTCATATAGCTTGATTACATAAACCTCAGATAAGTTGATTACTCTCAGATTCATACCGAATAATGATAACATCAGATTAATAAACAAACTCGGCACCACTAAAAAGCTCACCCATGGAATTGCAACTAGATTGGCAATGACGCCAACCATACTAAAACCCTGAAACCAGAAAATAGTCAGTGGAATTAATAGAATCATTAACAATAATTGAATCAAAAGATAGCGCTTAAATTTAGTCAATGATAACAGGCTGCGATTAATGACAATCAAAAAGAAAACTGCCATAAACGACAGCCAAAACCCAGGTTCAAATAACGATAAAGGCTGCCATAGAACGATAATAACGCCTGCCATAAGTAATAAATAAAAGCTATTGATCTTGCGATTGATAAAAAGCCCAATAGAAAAAACAAGCACCATGATAAAAGCGCGTTCCGTAGGAATGGCAAAACCGGCTAAAAGACTATAACCAAAGGCACTGATAGCAGCCGCAATTAACCCTGCCTTTTGCGCTGGCAACCACTGACATAAACGCACTGAACATGACCATAAAGCTCGTAACAAACAAAAAGCAAATAATGCAATCATGCCAATATGAAGTCCTGATATTGCAATCAAGTGAGATGTACCTGTTTGCTGAAAAAGGCGCTTATCATCAAGCGTAAGTTCATTTTTATTGCCAATTAATAAGGCACTGGCTAGTGCTCGTAACTGTGTATTTTTAATGGCTTTTTGCAGTATGCGTTCAATCCGATAACGCAAGCGCTCAACAAAGTAGCGATAATCTATCCCGCGAAATTGTGCTTTTTCAGCTGTATTAACATAACCCACCGCCTTAACTTGCTGACGCTTGAGCCAATTGGCATAGTTAAAAACCCCTGGATTGCTAAAGCCTTTTGCCATTTGCAACTTAGCATGTAAGCGCCAACGCGAACCTGGCGTTAACTGCCATGGCCGTAAATTTTTATTTGGATAAACACTCAAGCGAATCAAACCGTCCTTTGTCGCAAATAAAAACTTGCTAACCGCCTTATCACGATCAACCAAACTAGCAACAACACCTTCGATCACAATTTTTTTATTTAACTGATTCTCAGGATATTTCTCAGCATAGTCATAAAGCACCCAAAACCCATGCATTGCGATAAGCAATAACAACAGGATGATTAAAGAAAGCCCCAAGTCTCTACGCATAAAAAAGTTCAAATAACAAACACTGCTTTTAGCATAGTGAAGATAAAGCGCTTTTACGAAAAAAGCGTGTGAAATTTTGCTGAATTTTGATTGCAACAATACTATCAATATGTAAAATATCTCCATTATTTAGGTATCATTAATAACTATTTCGGCGAAAAGGATGCGCTTAAGTGAAATTTATTAACTAGAAAACATAAAAACAGCCTATCTTTAAAATTAAGATAAGCAACGTAAATAAACAAAGTAAAGAAAATGAAAGAAAGTAAAAGGAGGATTCTAATGATCAATATACTTATATTTGGCAGTGGTAGAGTAGGTTTACTTACAGGTGCTATGCTTGCATCAAGTGGTGATTACCATGTACATAT
The DNA here is from genome assembly GCA_020629575.1 of Caedibacter sp. Taxonomy (GTDB): domain Bacteria; phylum Pseudomonadota; class Gammaproteobacteria; order Francisellales; family Francisellaceae; genus Caedibacter. The sequence continues at coordinate 1,571 of JAHDDB010000200.1, forward strand.
TGCTGATATTCAAGCCGATAGAAAGTCTTTAACTCTTGGTAAGCACGCTCACAATCTAACGCACTGTGTATTAGACATTATGAAGGAAGACAATGTTAAAGCATATATCAAAGAGCACAATATCACGGCACTAGCCGCAGCTTTGCCTTACTTTTTAACCAAAAAAGTAGCTGAAATGGCGAAAGCCTGTGATACCAACTATTTTGATCTAACTGAAGATGTCGAAACAACAAAATATGTTGAGACACTTTCACAAAATAGTGACAAAGTTTTTGCACCGCAATGCGGATTAGCTCCTGGCTTTATAAGCGTCGTTACGAATGATCTTGTTAAGCTTTTCGATGAAGCTGAAACGGTCAAGATGCGCGTAGGTGCGTTACCTGTTAACATCAGTCATCCACTGCAATATGCACTGACTTGGTCAACCGAAGGCTTAATCAATGAATATGTCAAGCCATGTGAAGCGATTGAAGATTTCAAAAATGTCACGATCGATCCACTTGATGATCTTGAGACAATTAAAATTGATGGACTAACGTATGAAGCATTTAATACCTCAGGCGGTATCGGCTCACTCAAAGACACTTATAAGGGCAAGGTACGTAATATCAACTATAAAAGTGTACGCTACCCAGGACACTGTGAGAAGTTACGCTTTCTAATTAACGATCTTAAGCTTAAGGACAAACAAGCACTTTTGTGTGAGATATTCAACAATGCCATTCCGCGCGTTGAAGACGATGTCGTCTTGGTCTATGTCTCTGTTGAAGGTACAATTAATGGCGTTTATAGTGAACGTCATTTTGCTAAGAAATACCACTCACAAGAGGCCTTTGGACAACAGTGGAGTGCTTTGCAATTAACAACAGCTTGTGGTCTATGTGTCACCATTGACCTTGCATTAAAACAAGCGCATTTTAAAGCAGGTTTTGCTAAGCAAGAAGATATTACCTTAGCACAAATGATGGATAATCGCTTTGGTCACTATTATCGTTATAATTTTTTAGATAACTGCGCTGATAACCCAAAGTCTGAGCTTGGTACTAATCCAAGCAAAAGAGAATATATCTAAATCTGGAGTTACGCACTTTAGCAAAAACTATGATTTTATAAACACCCCGTCAGCCTACGGCTGCCACCCCTCTTGAAAAGAGGGGAATTTGGCAAGGGTTGATTTTTATTCCCCTCTTTGCAACATAGGTTTATAGGGATCTTTTTGTAAGTGGGTTTTAAAATGGTTGAGTTAAA
>JAHDDB010000201.1 GCA_020629575.1 Caedibacter sp.
GCAACTCGTAAACTTTATTTTTGATTATTATTCAACCCTTGATTCGCATTTAAATGCTTCGGCATGTTTAACAGGATCAAAGCTATGATAACTATAGCTAGCTACTTTTTCAGTAATGAAGGGATCTTCCTGCAATAACGTTTTGATTTCATCTAAGTCGCCTGAGGCTAATATCACACCGCCATTGCGTGAACTATTAGGTCCTGAGGCGATAAATAGTCCTTTTTCATAACCACGATCGAGAAATGAACGGTGTTTTGCTCTAACTTGATCTATAACCTCAGTAGGTGAAGCATAGGTGATAGTAATAATATGCGTTTGTTTCATTGGACTAACTCAAACTAATATAATGTAAAGCTAATTTTGTCATAGTTATTAAGCTGTTTGTACTTTTTTTTCAAGAAACTAAAGCGTAAAATAGCACCAGCAATTTTGCTTAGAGTGGTAAAGACAGTTTTCATGAAGTATTTCGATTTAAAAGCGTTAAAAAAAGATAAGATTTTCACTGAATCACGCAAACTTATGTCTCTATCACTTTGGCGAAGGCGTTTGATATTCTGGGGTGGGGCGATTCTTGTTGGATTGATATGTGTATTGTTTGCTTATCTGTGTGACAATCTCAATGACAGTTTCAATGAACTCAGTCAAGCCCATCCTTATTGGCCTTTATTTATTATGCCAATTGGTTTTATGGTGATTATTTATTTGCTGAAAACTTATTTTGATGGTGCTGAAGGTAGTGGTATTCCTCAAGTAATGACAGCACTCAAAGTTAAGAATATGCAACGACGTAGCAAGATGGTGTCAATGCGTATTGCGCTGGGTAAGTTTTTATTAACTGCATTAGGATTTTTAAGTGGTGCATCGATTGGGCGCGAGGGACCGACGATTCAATTAAGTGCATCCGTTATGCACTTCTTAGGGCGATTAGAGAAGTTTAACCGTGAAGACACGGAAAAAGGTTTGTTATTAGCAGGTGGGGCGGCTGGTATTGCAGCGGCCTTTAACGCGCCTTTGGCAGGGGTTGTTTTTGCCATTGAAGAGTTAGCAGGCTCTTTTGATAAAGGCATTACCGGTACGATGATTACCACCGTGGTGTTGTGTGGTTTTGTGTCCTTAGAAATTATGGGCAATTACGCCTACTTTGGTGCGAGCTCAGCGACACTTGATATTTTAGGCGGTGGCTGGATCGTACTTATTATTGTTGCTGTTGTTTGTGGTTTCTTAGGTGGATTATTTAGTCGGATGCTGTTATTTGTATCAGCAGCTGTGGTCGGGATTGTTCGCAAGCATCCGGTGTTATTCGCAGGTAGCATTGGCTTTGTTATTGCCGTGATTGGCGTGTGCACAAGTGGCGTTATTTACGGTAGTGGTAAAGAAACAGCCGTTGCTTTGTTAAATGGTCATGATGTTCATGTATCTATTTTCTTTGGCTTGTGGAAAATGATCGCCACATTACTGTCATTTGTTAGCGGTATTCCAGGTGGAATCTTCGCCCCATCTTTATCAGCGGGAGCTGGGTTTGGGCATATGATGAGTGGTTTTTTTGATCCTAAATATGCGGGAGCAATTATCTTAATCGGTACGGTTGCGTACTTCTCAGGCGTGGTGCAAAGCCCGATTACTTGCTTTATCATCGTGTCGGAGATGACGCAAAATGTCTCAAGTGGCATGCTTTTGCCAATTATGCTAGCAGCGTTGTTAGGTACGGCTTCTTCACGTGTGATCTGTAAAGAGCCAATTTATCATGTATTATCGTTGCGCTATTTAGATAAGCTGCGTGAGCAGAAATAAATGTAATTATTATAGGTTTTAATAAATATGTTTGATCAACCATTATTTCAAAAAAAGCATGAGCAATATGAGCGGAGTTTTGTTCATGATAGCTTTATAAAAAATGAAATTGCTGAGCGTTTATTAGATAAATTAAGTTTTATTAAATTAAATCCTCAATATGTCTTTGCAGAAGGGCTAGATTCACATTTAGCAACGATTAAAGCGTTGTACCCAAATGCAAAAATACATCGCACACCCAACCCAGAGATAGCCTATGATGTAATTATTTCACAGTGTAAAATTCAGCAAACAGCAAATATTAATACCCAATTACGTGATTGGTATAAACAGCTAACACCACAAGGTGTTTTAGTTTTTACAAGCTTTGGCAGTAGTAGCTTACAAGAGATCAAAAAAGCTTGGCAGCTCATTGATGGTATGGTGCATATCAATCAAATGTTAGATATGCATGATATTGGTGACCTGTTAAAAAAGGAACAATATCAAAGTGTGGTCATGGATGCCGAAACGTTAAAGCTCGAATATGAAACGATTGAAACTTTACTCACCGATATTCGCGCATTGAATGAGCCTTTAGCTGATACCAAAATGCGTAAAACCTTGACGGGTAAAGCGCGTTGGAAACGTTTTTGTCAGAGACTGGAAAAACTTGGGTTATCAGTAAGTTATGAAGTGTTTTATGGTTATGGCTATAAGGGTGATGAGCTGATTGCCAGAAAAGAAAATGGCAATGAATCAATGATTAGCTTTGATCAATTAAGAGATGCGCTTAAGCATAATAAAAAACGGCTATGACCATGTTCCTGCCCACTTTGATGGTGTAAGCATTGGCTGAGCGTAAGTCGAATCCTCTATGAAGTGTTATTTTCACAAGCTTACCCACTTCGACTGATGCTCAGTGCACCGCTTCGACTTACGCTCAGGGTGCGGTGAGTGCTTGTGGGTGAATATTTAGTCTTAGCCTGGGAGTGTTCATAAAACTGTGTCAATTTAAATTTAATATTGATGTAGTGTGTTAT
>JAHDDB010000202.1 GCA_020629575.1 Caedibacter sp.
CCTAATTTGCCTATTCTTGGGAAGATAATACCCACAAATTTGGAATACGCCCCATACGACACACATTTAGAATATTTATGTCCGGTAATGTAGTTGACTGATAGCTGTGTGTCATTGGCATTATTTTGAAAAATCATGGGATGTGAGCCAGAAGCAAAAGCATTCATACTGCTTAGCAGTCCTAGTGTGATGCATAATTTAATGGTTCGCATAAGAAAACTCCTTGGGTTTATAAAAAACATTAAACTTGTTAATGCTCGTATTAGGCTAAAGCATAGGGATATCATAACGAGATAATGGATATACAACAGTAACCTAAGGTTCTTTGTGATTGAGTTTGGTTGGATTGCTGTTTATTTAAGAAGCATCAATGTAAAAATCCCAGATATTAACACAAACCAACTAGCCAAAGATCAGGTTTTTAGGCTACACTTTGGGTGGAAATTAAATTACAAAGATATTTCAATAATCAACCTTTAAAAGGAGTTTACATTTATGAATAAAGTAATTAGGCCAAAACGTGTGTATGCTGCCATTTGGATGCTTTATGGTGCAAGTATTTTAGGACTGCTAGATTTGCTGACCTCATCAACATTGGTTATGGTTCCAATGGAACATGTTTGGCTTGATGTGGTTGCTTATATTGTGCTCATTGCAGTTGCATTTGTTATTAGCTTAGGGGTTAAGGCGGCAAAATGGATTTATATAATCCTTGCGATTATCTGGTATGCGTTTTTAATCTTTTATTTGCCAGAGCACGCCAGTCATCCGCTTAATTTCTGGTTAGTGTTTATTGAAATTATTTTAATCATTGCCGCATTTTATATTTTGTATCAGCCAAAAGCCATGCGTTGGTTTAATAAAGCGCAAAAAATCTAAATTCTCAATCTTTAATAATTCTTTTCTCTACTTAAGTTTCACTTAATTTGATCTTGATATCGTCACGAATATTGTTTTTCTAATCCTATGCATTATTAATTATTCAGCTTTTGTTCGAAAAATAATTGCTTGATAATACATGTTTTTAACAAAACAGAATGGATATTAAGTGTAAATAATTAAGATTTAACGAAATTAAGGGGGCTTATGTGACTTACAGTAAGTGTGCACTTTTTGTGGCATTGTTAAGTGCGATTGGTTATTTTGTGGTGATCAATTCGTCTGCCATTTTATTGCCCATGCTATTTATTATGATGCTAATCGTATCGTTATTAGTATCTTTACGGTTGGCCTCTAGATCTGAGACAAGATTTAAGCAGCGTTACCAATATTTATTTGTTGTATTAAGCGCGCTGATGACAGGGGCTGTTTTATATGGGCTTCTAAAGTCATTGAATAACCCTGAGACAATATCATTCTTGATTGGCAAGATAATGATTTTTGTATCTATTCCTTTTATTTACCAGTTGATGTATAAGAGCATACTGTGCATTCATTACTTGCTGTTTCGCCCAAAGCTACCAATAGATGAGTCAGTTAATGCGACTGAACTGCCAAGTTGTAGTATTTTAATCGCGACCAGAAATGAGCCGTTTGATGTCTGTAAATTAACGTTTGATTCAGCAAATGCACTGATTTATCAAGAGGATAAAAAAGAAATCATAGTCGTTGATAATAGTGATCTGGATCATCCGGATCTTCTAAAATGGCAAAGCTATGTTGAAGAACATGCGCAAAATGGTTCGCTAACCAATTATAAATTTATTCACAGACAAGGTACGGACGGCTTTAAACCAAAGAATTTAGATATTGGTATGGCGCATATCACCAAAGATCATGTGCTATTGCTAGATGCTGATTCGACGTTAAAAGAGGATACTTTGCTTAAAACAATGCCAGAGTTTGTAAAAGACCCTAATCTGGGGTTTGCGTCACTCTTGATCAAAGGAACCAATCAATCATGTAACTTCTTTGCTAAAATCGGCTGTATTTCACAAAATATGTTGCGCTATAGCATGAGCTTAATTGGGCAGGCAGGTTTTGTGATCTTTCAAGGACATAATTCGATATGGTCTATGCAGGCATTGCAAAAAGTCGGTAACTGGCTTGAAGAGTTTCGTGGTGAACCAATGATTGTCGAAGATGTGGCTGCAGCCGTTCGCTGTTATTTTAAAGGGTCATATGGTAAAACAATATGGGTAGAGTCTGGTGAATGGGTTCCGACTTCTTTAAAAGAATGTCAATCGATGTGGATGCGCTGGACATATGGCAATATGCAAATTACGCATAAATACATTGGTAAAATTTGCCGCTCAAGATATATCAGCGTCAAAGAGAAGCTTGATATTCTTAATCAGATGTTTTCTTTTTTTACTGTGCTTACGCCGTTTATCGCGCTTTTGAGCATCTTTTTCCCAGCGCAATCAGTGATATGGCTAAGCATGTTGGCACTTAGCTTTATTCCTTCCGTGCTCTATGCCATCGGCTATGGACTTAAAAATAAATCCGAGCATAAGCAATCTATCTTTGCACGTGTTTGGGAGCTTTATTTAGGCTTCTTTGTGATGAATTCCTTTATCACCTGGGTGTCAATGAAAGCCGTTTATAATTATCTTATGGGGATATCGCAAGGTTGGAAACCAACGGGCAAAACGGCAGAAAGTGCCCAAAGTTGGGCAAGTGTATTGACAAATTATAAGAGCATTTTATTTTATTGTGCTTTTGCCATGGGGGCATTTGTAACAAAGACGACGCTTGAAATTTATAACGGTCACGAGATGATTGTGTGAGAGTAATCAACTTATCTGAGGTTTATGTAATCAAGCTATATGAGGTTTG
>JAHDDB010000203.1 GCA_020629575.1 Caedibacter sp.
CCTGAACGGTTAAAACTTGAGCTTTAGGGTGACACAGTTGAGTGAACAGTCTCAATTTTAGTAAAATTTAGTGAATAGTCTCGAACAGTCTCTGTTTTTTATACTTAAACATTAAACCTAAAATGCACAACATCGCCATCGTGAACAATATATTCCTTACCTTCTAAGCGTGCTTTACCGGCGTCTTTAGCACCTTTCTCGCCACTGTATTCAATATAATCATTAAAGCCAATGACCTCAGCGCGAATAAATCCGCGTTCAAAATCAGTGTGTATTTTACCGGCTGCTTGCGGGGCAGTAGCACCGACAGGAATAGTCCATGCGCGCACCTCTTTCACCCCTGCAGTAAAGTAAGTTTGTAGTTGTAATAGTTTATATCCTGCGCGAATCACACGATTAAGCCCTGGCTCATCTAAACCAAGATCACTTAAAAACTCCATTTTTTCATCCTCATCAAGCTCAGCAATCTCAGATTCAATGGCAGCGCATACAGCAATGACATCCGCATTATCTGCTTTGGCAAACTCAATGACTGTGTCAAGTAAAGGATTATTATCAAAGCCAGATTCATCAACGTTAGCAATATAAAGTGTAGGTTTGTTTGTTAATAGTGGCGTTTGTTTGATCCAAGTGCTTTGCTCATCACTAAACTCAAAGCTGCGCGCTGGTTTCTCGGACTCCAAATGCTCTTTGAGGCTTTGGTAGAACTCAAGCTGTAATTTGGCCTCTTTGTTGGCACTTTTAGCAAGTTTCTGTACGCGTTGTATCGTTTTGTCAACGCTTTCAATATCGGCAAGTAAAAGCTCAGTATTAATAGTCTGAATATCGTCAATTGGATTGACTTGTCCGGCAACGTGGATGACATCATCATTATTAAAGCAACGTACAACATGAGCTATCGCATCGGTTTCACGAATATTGGCTAAGAACTTATTCCCTAAGCCTTCGCCCTTGGAGGCTCCTGCAACAAGCCCCGCGATATCAACAAACTCCATCGTTGCCGCGATCACTTTTTGTGGATTAACAATATTGGATAATTGATCTAGACGTGGATCAGGGACTGAAACCATGCCGACATTTGGTTCAATCGTACAAAATGGATAGTTCTCTGCTTGAATGCCTGCTTTTGTTAATGCATTAAATAGTGTTGATTTGCCAACGTTAGGCAGTCCAACGATGCCACATTTAAAACCCATGATAAAACCCTTACTTTATTGTTATTTAATTCTTATTTAATTTTTATTTCTGGTGAAGTTTATTCATCACACTTTGATGATTGCCCTGTATTATATCGTCTAGATAAGAAATCGCACGTGTAATGCTATGATCAATCGCAATTTTATCATCAAGCGATGGTTTACCTAGTACATAACCTATGACTTTATTGCGATCCCCTGGGTGATCAATGCCGATGCGCAAGCGGTGATAATCACGTGTGCCAAGAGATGCATCAATATCTCTTAAGCCATTGTGCCCACCGTGTCCTCCGCCTTTTTTAAGACGAATTTGTTCGCAAGGTAAGTCAAGTTCATCATGTGCAACTAAGATTTCATCTGGGGTGATCTTATAAAATTGAGCTAATTTAGATACCGCTAAACCACTTTTATTCATGAAGGTATGTGGGTATAAAAGCCAAAGCTTGTTTGCGCCAATTTGTGTCTGTGCTGTAGCGCCATGGAATTTACTATCATTTGTTAGTGTTAAGTTGAATTTATCGGCAACTGCTTCTAAAAACCATTGCCCAGCATTGTGGCGTGTGCCTTCATATTGACTGCCAATATTGCCAAGACCAACGATGAGTTTGATATGAGTCATATTTGTAATGCCTTTAATTAATTTGACACTCATCATAAACCATTTTACAGAATTTTTCGCTTAGCATTTCTTGCGCTTTTATCAAGTTGAATTTTGATAAAAGCTACCCTTAACAAAGTCTTAGGGTGTTCATTCTATTATCGTGTTGGCTGTGGTCGTGACGCACGTGTTAATGAAATCTGGAAAGAAGTCCAATGGGCATATTCTGATTTGATACCATTTGCAGTACCTGATAATCGATTCGCCTGTTTAACGCATTAATTTCAGGAGCTTATATGAATAAAGTTAAAAAATATTGGCCAGTGATTATTTTACTCTTAGGACTTTTTTATTCTTACGATTTTTGCCAATATTTCCTTTTTTTATGATCAATATTGCCGCCGGTGTTTTTAATGTTAAACTTTATAATTATATCGTAGGTACTTTTTTAGGAATTCTGCCAGGATCACTTATTTATGCTTGGGTTGGTAGTGGTTTAGGATATACCTTATCTCAAGGGCAATCGATTAATACCGCTATCATACTTTCGCCACAGGTCTTGTTGCCGATTATCGGGTTGGCAATTTTATCGATCTTGCCGATTGTTTATCAAAAGCTAAAAAATAGTCCTAAAAAAGTAACCATAAACAAGCAGTAAAGAAGGACTAGATAATAGAATGAGTAGAGATATGATAAAAAACATACAAACAGATATTTGCGTTATTGGTGGCGGATCAGGTGGTTTGTCCGTTGCCGCAGGTGCTGCACAAATGGGTGCTCAAGTGGTGCTGTGCGAAGGAGGTAAAATGGGTGGCGACTGTTTGAACTATGGTTGCGTACCATCCAAAGCATTGATTGAAGCAGCACGCATACAACATTATATAAACAAAGCGTCACAGTTTGGAATCAAAGCGCATGGAGAGGTTGACTTCAAAGCGGTTCATGCGCA
>JAHDDB010000204.1 GCA_020629575.1 Caedibacter sp.
AGAAGATAATATTGAAGCATTTGCAATTGATCTATTTAAAGACCTTGGGTTTAAGCATATACACGCACCAGATGTGGCACCTGATGATGATTATCCAATACGCTCAAGCTTTGAGGATGTGGTGTTGAGTGAGCAACTAATGATGTGCTTGCAGCAGCTTAACCCTCGTGCACGACCACAGTTGATTGATGATGCGATAAAAAAGCTGCTACGTGTTGCTTCAGATGAGCTTTTAACCGATAACGAAACAATACATGAGTACATCACTCAAGGAATAAAAGTTGAGTATACCCAAGACGGTAGTACACGTGGGGAGATTATCAAAATTATTGACTTTGATGATCCTAACCATAATACATTTGCTGTTGTTAGCCAGTTTACCATCATTGAAAATGGACAAAATAAGCGCCCTGATTTAATCCTTTTTATTAATGGACTGCCTTTGGTGGTGCTTGAATTAAAAAATCCTACTGATGAAAATGCAACAATTTATAATGCTTTTGAGCAAATACGCACCTATAAAGAAACGATACCAAGCTTATTTAAATATAACGCTTTCTGTGTGATTAGTGATGGATTAGAAGCGCGTGCTGGCACAATTTCAGCTGATCTTAGCCGATTTATGAGTTGGAAATCAAGCGATGGGCAGACTGAAAGCTCAAAAATTATCCCGCAAATAGAGACCTTGATACAGGGGATGCTAAACCCATCAACTTTACTTGATTTGATACGTAACTTTATTGTTTTTGAGAAAGATCAAAGTCAGGATGAACAAGGGCAAACACAGATTTTCACGATTAAAAAACTTGCTGCTTATCATCAATACTATGCGGTGAATAAAGCACTTGCGCGTACTGTGCAGGCAAGCCAAAAGGATGGTGATAAAAAAGGTGGTGTCGTATGGCATACTCAAGGTAGTGGTAAATCATTGTCAATGGTTTTCTATACGGGCAAAGCCGTTTTGTCTTTAAACAATCCAACGATCGTGGTTATTACCGATAGAAATGACTTAGATGATCAACTTTTTGATACGTTTGCTAACTCAACAAGTTTGTTAAGACAACCACCTGTTCAAGCAGATAGTCGAGAAACACTAAAACAATTACTAAAAGTTGAAAGTGGCGGGATTGTTTTTACTACGATTCAGAAATTTCAACCAGAAGAGGGGAATGTTTATGATCTTTTATCCCAGCGTAATAATATCATTGTCATCGCTGATGAAGCGCATCGTACACAATACGGCTTTAAAGCCAACACAATAGATGAGAAAGATGGCAAGGGCAATATTATTGGCAAAAAGACGGTTTATGGCTTTGCCAAATATTTACGTGATGCATTACCTAATGCAACCTACCTTGGCTTTACAGGGACACCCGTAGAAGCAAAAGATAAAAACACCTCGGTGGTATTTGGTGATTATGTCGATGTTTATGATATCTCACAAGCGATCGAAGATGGTGCAACCGTTCCTATTTTTTATGAGTCACGTTTAGCTAAAATCAATTTAAGCGATGAAGGCAAGGCACTTGTTAAAGAGCTTGACGAGGAGATTAGCGAACTTGAAGAACTGCAAAAGCCAAAAGCAAAATGGACACGCCTGGAGGCGTTGATTGGCAGTGAAAGTCGCATCAAGGAAATCGCCAAAGATATCATTGCACATTATGAGGCACGTCAAGAAGTCTGTGATGGTAAAGCGATGATTGTTTCCATGAGTCGTAGAGTTGCGGTAAGGCTATATGATGAAATTATTCGTTTACGTCCAAATTGGCATAATGATGACCTGAGCAAAGGTGTGATTAAAGTTGTCATGACAGCAAGATCAAGTGACGGTCCTGAGATGAGCAAACACCACACGAGCAAAAAACAACGTCGCATGTTAGCCAATCGAATGAAAGATAGTCAAGATGAATTAAAATTGGTGATTGTACGCGATATGTGGCTCACTGGATTTGATGCGCCTTCGATGCATACCCTCTACATTGATAAGCCAATGCAAGGGCACAATCTTATGCAGGCAATTGCAAGAGTTAATCGAGTCTATAAGGATAAGCCAGCAGGTCTTATTGTCGATTACCTGGGTATTGCCAGTGATTTGAAAAAAGCATTATCATTCTACAATGACAGCGGTGGTAAAGGAGACCCTGCGGAAGCTCAAGAACAAGCGGTTGCATTAATGCTTGAAAAATTGGAAGTGGTCTCGCAAATGTTTCATGGGTTTACCTATGAACGCTACTTTGATGCAGATACCAGGGAAAAGCTGAGCATTATTCTTCAAGCAGAGGACTTTATCCTTGGTTTAGAAGATGGCAAAAAGAGATTTATCAATGAAGTCACTGCCTTGTCACAAGCTTTTGCTATTGCTATCCCTCATGAAGAAGCAATCGATGTAAAAGAAGAAGTAGCATTTTTCCAAGCGATTAAAGCCAGATTTGCAAAATTTGACGTAACGGGAGAGGGTAAAACCAATCACGAAATGGAAACTGCTATTCGTCAGGTAATTGATAAAGCCTTAATCAGTGAGCAAATTATTGATGTTTTTGACGCTAGTGGTATTAAAAAGCCAGATATATCGGTCTTATCGGATGAATTTTTAGCAGAAGTACAGGATTATCAACATAAAAACATTGCATTGGAGACATTGAAAAAGCTCTTAAATGAAGAAATTAGGGTGCGCTCAAAAAAGAATATTAC
>JAHDDB010000205.1 GCA_020629575.1 Caedibacter sp.
AAACCTCATATAGCTTGATTACATAAACCTCAGATAAGTTGATTACTCTCAGTAATACGATCTATGCGTAAATCAAGCTCAATTTTATTTTCATCATTGTTTAAGACTTCAATATCTGTGGCTTTAATTTTATTAAATATAATCAGAATATGGTACAGAACATAGCATGAATGAAAAACAGCGTTCTGAGGTCTTAGTTTTTTTCGGAATATGCTTTCAAGTTCGGCATTGCCTTCGACCATAGGGTCAATGAGTTGCTTCATGTATAAATCCATATGAGCGCATTCATGTACAATATTTTCAATATAATCATAGAGACTCCATCTGACTTTAGGAGCCATTACAATAGTTCCCATAAAATTTGGTGATGTTGCTGCAATAAAATGAAAACGACTGAATCCGCTAAGTAACAAATTCAATGCTGTATTACTTCCAAGTCCTCCACACCCAACTATAGTGATATGTAGATTGAGGTTGAACCAATGGTTACTCATACAGTTAAAGCTATTACCGATATCTGTATACTAGAATGTAACTCAATAAATGACATCCAAAACGACCGAATACACGAAAGCGTTGAATTACCTATAACCTCATGATGATAAAGCATACTGAATTATGAATGAAATCAAAAAAAGCAGTTTGGTGTTTATGTCTAAACTTGCAATAAATGTTACGTTAACCGCTAGACCTCAGAATACCGAAGATGGTAAATCTTGGCTCTTAGAAATAAAAACTAAACATGAAAAAAATTTTGAGCAGTATATATTGGTTGGGACAAGAGGAGAGATTAGGCAGTTTAAACAATTAAATGCACTCAGCTCATTTATTGAGGAAATTTTTGGGGAAGGATTTAAATTTGAAGTTATTATATAGACAAAAGCACACAATAATAAAAGTTAATAATTATTGGCTTAAGCTTAAATTAGCAAATAGGCTCTACTTTATCCTTTATAAATATTGGGGAGTTTTAGGCTTTAACTAAGAATACCTCCCACATCAATAAGCATTAGCTAAAAAAACAGACTTGCTTGTAAATTGTGTCAACAAGCTAAAGTACTCAAAATTAAATCTCAAAAATAGCATTCTCCCATTTATGTATAAATATTTATTTATTGGTGCACTAGAATCCAAGATAGGCAAGCTGTTATGTGAAAATGGATTACTACAAGACGAAATAGCCCAAGAAATAGGCTGCACTAGTAGACATGTCAGGAGAGCCATTTCAAATTTGAAAGCAACCCTCGATGCAAAAAATCTAGCTCAGCTAGGGTATAAATGGCACGAATATAAAAGGGATCAACAATCACATTGAGGCAGAATAGAGAATGACTTGTTTAATAGCCTAATCACACAACATAACTTTGTGTAGCAAAAATTTAAAATTTGCACAAACTCGACTCATACCATCAGTTATCTTAAATCAAAATTTTTACCAGTTATGTTACCTTGCTTTGTTACCAGTGATGATTTTATTGGTAACAACGTTTTTTCTTGTTACCTATACGTTACCTGTAATCAAAATGGTTTTTGGATTTTGGTTTTGCTAGATCTCTTGAAAAACTTTCCAGATAAGGCTTTGAAAGTGGTAGCTACGACTGGACTTGAACCAGTGACCCCAGCATTATGAATGCTGTGCTCTAACCAACTGAGCTACGTAGCCACGACAGGGAGGAATATTAGCAAGATTGGTTTTGTTGTCAATGATTTTTTTTATTTTTATCCCCGCACCTGCAAAAATAGCTGATAGATACTGTTTTTTGCTGGGATTGTGTCTATAATGTCCGCCTTATTGCTACAGCAAGATTGACTAAGGCGCGATTTCATCACTGCGCTTATTCTCTTAATATCAGTTGTCGCAATAATGTATAAACAAAATACGAATAAACATAAAGTAGGAACATTTTAGATGTCTGATGGTAGAAATAAACTTAATGATTTTTCATTATTAAAATCATTGGTCGGTGGCAAAAGCATAAAAGACAAAACAGATCGTTTACGTAAAGCACATGCGGCAAAACGCAATGAAACGGGTGATGCCAAAGCGACACGTTCAACGCCTAGACCAAACACTGCTACCAAGCAAGCTCCTCAGACAAGACAAGAGCGTGTCAACCAACCACGCACACCATTTCGCATGCCACAATATGGTCAAAAGCAGCATGAAGAGCTTGTTGTTGATATGCCTGATGCTCAGGAAGATGAGCTAATCATTGAAATTGATCTACAAAAAGAGCTTTATAAAGAAGAGCAGCGCTTGTTTAAATGGCTTTGTGCACGCTTTCCAAAGTGCTTCAATCCACGCGATAAGCGCCCATTGAAAATCGGTATAAGCGATGATATTGAAATCATTTATTATAACGAGCATTTTGCACCGATTGACCAATATGTTCTGAAAAAAGTGATTAAACGCTATGTTGGTGATACTCGTTATCAACGTTCTGTGCTTGAGCATAAACAGCGCTTCAATCTTTATGGCAAGCCAGTTGAAAGCTTTAGTGATGATCACATTGCTTATGCTAAACAGCGTTTAGATGAAATTGCTGAGAAAGCTTACTTACGTTCTCAAGGCATTGATATTAAAACATATTATCAACAAAAACGTGAACAAGAGCAGCAA